>CAVOCN010000023.1:0-10552 GCA_963694205.1 Dehalococcoidia bacterium
AGAGCGCATCCAGTGACACTGGTGACTCTGGCGATCCAGCCACTCCCGCGCGCACAGAGACCGTGACCATCGCGGGCCGCATGATGGCCATGCGCGGCATGGGCAAGGCCACCTTCGTGGACCTGAAAGACCCGGACGGGCGAATCCAGGCCCTGCTCCGGCGTAACACGCTTGCCGAGTCGTACGAACTGCTCGACGACCTCGACATTGGCGACTGGATAGGCGTGAGCGGACCGGTCATCCGCACCCGTACGGGCGAGGCCACAGTGGAAGGACAGACACTGACCGTGCTGTCCAAAGCTATCCGGCCGTTGCCGGAAAAATGGCACGGCCTGGCAGACACCGAAGTCAGGTTTCGGCAGCGCTACCTCGACCTCATCGCCAACGACGACGCCCAGCGGGTAGCCGTCCTGCGCTCCAAGATCGTCTCTTCCATGCGCCGGTTCCTCGACGGTCAGGGCTTTATGGAGGTCGAGACTCCCGTACTCGTGCCGGTCGCAGCAGGTGCAATGGCGCGGCCGTTCGTAACCCACCACAACCAGCTAAACGCCGACCTGTTCATGCGCATCGCCACAGAGCTATATCTCAAACGGCTGATCGTCGGAGGGTTGGAAAAAGTCTACGAGATAGGCAGGGTCTTTCGTAACGAGGGCGTGGACTTTTACCACAACCCCGAGTTCACCATGATGGAGAGCTACCAGGCCTTCGCCGACTACAACGACGTCATGGTAATGGTGGAGCAGATGGTATCTACTATCGCAAAAGAGGCTCTGGGCAAGCTAACGGTGGACTTTGATGGCAACGAGATCGACCTCACTCCGCCGTGGCCCAGGCTCAGTCTGCGCCAGCAACTTATCGAGCACGCTGGGATCGACTTCCTCGAGTACTCCGACCTCGACTCCCTCGCCGCCAAGATGCGCGACATGGGCCTGGACACCTCTGGCCAGGTCAGTTGGGCCGGGCTGTTGGACAAGGCGGTGTCGGACACGGTCGAGCCGAAACTGATCCAGCCGTCATTCCTCATTGACTACCCGGTGGAAATGTCACCTCTTGCCAAGAGGCACCGGGACGACCCGAGAGTCGCTGAGCGCTTCGAAGGGTTCGTCGCCGGTATGGAGATCTGCAACTCGTTCACTGAACTGAACGACCCGGTCGACCAGAGAGCCCGATTCGAAGAACAAGAGGCCCTGCGCGTCGCCTTACAGGCGCAAGACAGTGAAGAAGCCGAAGAAGTCTACGACCGCCTGGACGAGGATTTCCTCGTCGCCGTCGAGCACGGCATGCCGCCGACAGGCGGCCTGGGTCTCGGCATCGACCGACTGGCCATGCTGCTATCGGGCCACCGGTCCATCCGGGAGGTCATCTTGTTTCCCCAGTTGCGGCCCCGCTAGGCAGCTACGGCCCCGCTAGGAACGCCCGGGGGCAGGCCTCTCGCCCACGAGTATCGCCACCGACCCGAACGCCAGTCGCTGGCCGTCTATCCGCGTCAGACCGGCCGCACCCATGTCGCTCTCCAGGCCATCGTAAGTGAACCCGACGGCTGACTCGGGCAGGTACGTGTAGGCGTCGCGGTTCCCGGCGAATACGAGGCCCAAAAGGGGCGCGACGGCCCTGAAGGCGAAGGCGAATAGCCCCGCTACCGGCCCTGCGCCGCGAGCGGAGAAGATATCCAGCACCACCAGTCGGCCGCCCGGTTTGAGCACTCGCCCGATCTCGGCTAGGGCCGCTGGCCGGTCGATGAAGTTGCGCATGCCGAAGCCCGCCGTGACCAGGGCAAAGCTGTCGTCTTTGAACGGGAGTTCGTGGGCGTCTGAAAGCGCCACACCTACCCGGTCGGCCCTTTTCGCCCGGCGCAACTTATCGACCCCTATTTTCAGCATCGGTGCCGAGAAGTCCGTTGCGACCCACTCACCCGACTCGCCCATGCCGGCCGCATCCAACGGAAAGTCGAGCGTACCGGCCGCCAGGTCGAGCGCCGGGCCTTCGGCACCTAGGCCGTCTTGCGCCATACTCAGCGCTTTGCGACGCCAGGCGTGGTGTCGGCCGCCAGACATTAGGGCGTTCAACAGGTCGTATCGGCCGGAAATGCGGCCGAACATACCGACCACGTAGTCTGCCCTCTCCCGGCCCCGCAGCATGGCCAAGGCCTAACCCTCGACCAGGCTCTTGATCGACAAAGGGAGTTCGGGCAGCAGGTCACCGGCTACCGCGCCCGCTTCGCCCATCCGGGCCCGGACGCTCTCTCCAGCCGACCCGTGCAGGAACACCCCCAGCGCCGCCGCCTGCGCCGGTGGCACGCCCTGGGCGAGCAGCCCCGTAATCACCCCCGCAAGCACGTCGCCCGTGCCCGCAGTGGCAAGAGCGGGATTGGCGAAAGGGCTGACCATGGCCTGGCCGTCGGGGCTGGCAACGACCGTGTAGGCGCCCTTAAGCACGACGATCTTGTTCCACTCGCTGGCGGCATTGCGGGCCTGCTCAATGCGCTCGGCGCCCAATAACCTGGCATCAGTGCCCGTCAGGCGTCGCATCTCCCCGGCGTGGGGCGTAACCACGGCTGGAACTGAGATGCGGGCGTGCCAGTCGGGCGTCTCGGACAGCAGATTAAGGCCGTCCGCATCAATCACCGTCGGCGGCAGTTCGGCCCCCGACAACAGCAACCGGGAGACCATCTCACCGGTGCCACCGGCACGGCCCAGCCCGCAGCCTACGAGTAGGGCGTAGTAACCCGGCAGGGCGGCGAGAATCTCGCTGGTGCCGCCGGAGTCGATGCCCCCATCTCGCGTCTCGGGCATTGGCAGGTAGGTTACGTGAGGTGCGGCCGTCGCGATGGCCATTTGTATGGCTGCTGGCACGGCTGCGGTGACCAGCCCCGCGCCCGTTCTGCTCGCCGCCACTGCCGCAAGGTACGCCGCGCCAACGTAGTTGCGGCTCCCGGCGACGACCAGCGCCTTACCGAAGCTGCCCTTGTGGCCGCCCGTGGGTCGCAGAGGCAGTGCGGACGCCGCCCAGTCCGGGGTAATGAGCGACAGATCGGCGTCGTCATCGAGTCCGGGCGGCAAACCTATGTCCTCCACCGACACCAGCCCGCACAGATCGGCCCCGGGCAGGGCACAGTGGCCGATCTTCGGGTACCCGAGCGCCACGGACAGGTCGGCGGCCACCGACGCCGGGTCGGCCTCGGCCGTGTCGGCGTTCACCCCGGACGGCAGATCGACGGCGACGAGTACCATCTCCGGCCGCTCGTCTCTTGCCTGTGCAAGAGCGGCCATCTGTCCTGCGAGGTCGCCCATTATGGGCCGAGAAGCTCCCGTCCCCAGTACGGCATCTACTACCAGCGCCGTGCTGGCTAGATCGCGTTTCAGAGTGGCCAGGTCGGCGTCGTCATCGGCACGGATCACTCGGACTTGCTCAGGCAGGTCCTCAATCTTGGGGTGCGGCGGCTTGTTGGCTGCACTCAGGTATACGGAAATTTTGGCGCCCCAGGCCGACAGGTGCCTGGCGGCCACCAGGCCGTCACCGCCGTTGTTACCGGGCCCGGCCAGCACCAGCACTTGCGCGTCCTGCATGCTGCCGTCTTCGGCCGCGCCCAGCGTTCTGCGGCAGGTCTCGGCCACGGCCAGGCCCGCGGCTGCCATGAGGTCGTCGGTGCTTACCCCGGCAGCCTCGGAGCGGCGTTCGATTTCGCCCATCTGGGCCGACGTGACTATTCTCATGGGGCTATGCACCGACGATCTGCCATCTAGAAGTTCGGAAGGGCGCTCTCGGCCACCACGAAGGCGATGCCAAACTCGTTGGAGTGAGACAGGGAAACAGCGATCTGCTCTATGCCCATGCGCTTGGCGTGGGCGGCCGCTTTGCCGTGCAGCGCGATGGTGGGCGCGCGGCCAGGCCTGCGTACCACCTCGACGTCCTTCCACGGCACACCCCTTATGCCGGTGCCGAGCGCCTTCATCACCGCCTCTTTAGCTGCGAAGCGTGTGGCCAGCTGGGGCGCGCGGCCACGGCAGTAGCGCTGCTCCCCTTTGGTGTACACCCGGTCGAAGAAGCGCTGCCCGTACCGCTCGGCCACCCGTTTGACCCGCGGAATCTCAATCATGTCCACGCCGTTAACTAGCATTTTGCACCTTCAGATTCTACGCCTACCCGTTGCCCTACTTCTCCCCTCGACCGCAGTCGTATAATCGGCCCGGCTGGAGGGCTCAATGACGGCAGACATCATAGACGGCAAGGCCATAGCGGCCGAAGTGCGCGGCGAAGTGGCCGAGGGCGTGGCCCGGCTGAAGGCCGAAACAGGCATCACGCCCGGCCTGGCGGTGGTGCTCGTGGGTGAAGACCCCGCGTCGCAGGTCTACGTACGCAACAAGCAAAAGGCCGCTGGCGAGGCGGGCATGGTGGCCGAAGACCACAAGCTGCCTGTGGATACATCGGCGGAGGTGCTGAGAGCCAAGCTCGATGTTCTGAACGCCGACCCATCGGTGCACGGGATACTCGTCCAGCTACCCCTGCCGGACCATCTGGACGAAAAAGAGTTCATCCAGCGCATCGCTCCCATGAAGGACGTCGACGGCCTGCACCCGGAGAGCATGGGGTTGCTGCTGGCGGGCACGCCCCGCTTCGTGTCCGCAACCCCGGCAGGCGTGCAGCAGATGCTGCTGCGCACCGGCAACGCCCCAGCAGGCAAGCACGTAGTCGTTTGCGGGCGCTCGAACATCGTCGGCAAGCCGGTGGCTGCTCTGCTAATGCAGCGCAGCGACGAGGCCAACGCCACCGTGACGGTGTGCCACACGCGCACGGCCGACATCGGCGCCATCACGCGCCAGGCCGACATTCTCATCGCGGCCGTAGGGCGTGCGAACTTCATCACCGCGGACATGGTGTCGGAGGGCGCAGTGGTCATCGACGTCGGCATCAACCGGGTCGACGCCCCGGAACGCAAGCGCGGCTACCGGCTGGTCGGCGACGTGGACTTCGAGCCAGTGGCCGAAAAAGCCTCGGCCATCACCCCCGTGCCGGGGGGCGTCGGCCCCATGACCATCGCCATGCTGCTGGTGAACACGCTAAAAGCCGCGAGGCTCTCCGTGGGCTAGGGCCCACTCGTCAGGGCTTCTTCGCGTGACCGCTCATCGCTTTTGCAATTTCAGGGGCTAAGCGAAAGTTAGGGCCCTGGCCGGGTTGTGGATGAGGATGTTGTCGAGCTGTTCTTGTGTGAACCCGCGGTTCCTCATTCGCGGCACTATGCTCTCCAGAATGTGGGCGTAGCCCTTGCCGCCGTAGGCGGTCGTGTCGGCTTTCAGGCAAACGTCGTGGGCAATGGTGATCCGCTCGCCGTAGCCATCTGAGATCAACTCTTCGAGAGACTCCATTCGCTGCACGTCGCTGACGTTGGACGTCTCGTAGTCCCCGGACCGGTAGGAACCGCTGGTGTCCTCGGAGCCGAACCTGTCGTACTCCAGGTAGCAGCCGGTGTCCGCGAGTTCTTTAATGGCCGACATGGGTCGAATGTTGTCGAGGTGGCCCATGATTACGTTCTCGGCCTTAGCGCCAGCGTCGGTAAGCTCGCGCATTATCTCCAGCGGCGTGTCGGGGTGAATGCCGGGGTGGATGAGTATGGGCGCGCCCGTCTCGACCTGAGCGTACGCAGATGCTCTCAGAACTTTGCGCATATTCTCGGTGAGCGGCGTGTGGTTGCCCACCTCGCCTATGACCCCGGACTTAACACCGGTGTCGCCAACCCCAACGGTTACGTCGTCGATGATGCGCTGAGCGATCGACTCCTCGCTGCGCTCGTCCATGTCGACGGGGTGCGATTCGGGGACGTAGTGGCTAGCCCCCATGATGACCTTCAGCCCGGTGGCACGGGATATGCGGGCCAGCGCCAGTGGGTCGCGGCCGATACCGATAGACGTAGTATCCACCAGCGAATTGCCACCCGCGTACCGATACTTGAGCACCTCTTCAATAGCGAAGCGCTCGTCCAGCAGCATCTGGTTGTCTTTGTTCGTGTAAAACTGGGAACGAATCTTGCCCAGCGTTTCCATCGTCACCGGACGGTCCACGTACCAGCGCTCCGAGGCCTCCTCCGGCATCTCGAAGTAGCAGCGCAGGTCTATCAGCAGGTGCTCGTGCGTCAGCGTTATGCCGAGCGACCCCGGCTCCACCTCACCGAGTACCGTCTGAACTTTTCCCGTCGGTCCCTTTGGACTCATGTTTTGCTCCTAGTTAGCTCTAGCGTCGACTAGTTTTACTTGGGTATCGGGGCGATCAGAAATTCGCGTAAGCCTAGCACCGGACCGAGTCGAGCGCCATGCTGCGTTCTACTTGGCCGTGCGGCCTCCGTCCAGGTGGACGATCTGGCCGGTCATGTAGTTCGACGCCGGACTACCGAGGTACACGGCCAGCAGCCCGAGATCGCGCAGGTCGCCGTGCTTGCCCATCGGTATGCCCGCCAGGTTCTCGGCCGCGCCCTCGTCGCTGGTCCAAACGTTGTCGGTCATGCGTGTATGGAACGCGCCGGGGGCCAGTGCATTCACCTGGACGCCGTGCTCGGCCCACTCTAATGCCAACACTCGTGTGAGCATGTTTACGGCCGCCTTGGAAACGTTGTACAGCGACACGTAGGGGACGCCCATGTGCCCGTTGGTGGAGGAAACGTTAATCACCTTGCCGGAGCCCCGTTCCAGCATGTGTGGGCCGACGGCACGGCAGCCGTACATGACGCCATTGACGTTCACATCCATTACGTGCTGCCATTCGGCATCAGTAACGGGGCTTGTAGGGGGTCGGCTAATACGCACGGACTCGGGTCCTCCGCCGGGCAGGGGGACGAGGGGTAGAAAGTGCACCACCCCGGCGTTGTTGACCATAATGTCGACCTGGCCGAACTTCTCTATCGCCGTGGCAACCAGGGCGTCCACCTGGGCCGAGTCGGTAACGTCGGTCTTCACCGCCAGCGCTCGCCGTCCCACAGCCTCGACCTCGCCTGCCACTTCGTCCACCTCCGCCTGGGAGCGGGCGGCCAGCACCACGTCGGCACCCGCCTCGGCGTACGTCAGCGCGATGTCCCGGCCTATGCCTCGTCCTCCCCCTGTTATGACGGCGATTCTTCCATTTAGTTCAAACTCGGGCAGCATCGTTTCCTCCAACATTCAGTCGCCGTCCTCGTGTCTGGGCGGCCCGGTGACACTACCATAAGGGGATGCGCACCGCCGACTTCGACTACGAGCTGCCGCCCGAGCTCATCGCCCAGACACCTCTTACGCCTCGCGACTCGTCTCGACTGCTGGCTCTCGACCGGGCGTCTGGCTCGCTGGCGCATCAAGGCTTCACGGATCTCCCAAACTACCTGGGCTCGGGCGACGTGCTCGTCTTTAACGACAGCCGGGTCTTCCCGGCCCGCCTGTACGGCCACAAGCCCCTCGGCGGCAAGCCCTCCGGAGGGCAAGTCGAAGTGCTGCTACTGGAACGCGTCAATGAGCGCGACTGGCGAGCGCTGGTCCGGCCCGGTCGCCGACTGCAAAAAGGCGCGAGCTTCTTCATCGACGGTGGCCCGGACGAACGCGCTGAGGTACTCGACGTCGCCGACGACGGCACCCGGCTGGTCCGGCTGCCATCGGGGGTCGACCTGTCTGCCGTCGGCGTCGTGCCGCTGCCGCCTTACATCAAAAAGCCTTTTGGCGACCCCGAGCGCTACCAGACCGTGTACGCTCGGCCCGAGGGCAGCGTGGCCGCGCCGACGGCGGGGCTCCACTTCACGGACCGATTGCTCGATGAGATACGGCAGCGGGGCGTCGAGACCGTCTTCGTCACCCTGCACGTCGGCTGGGACAGCTTCCGGCCCGTCACCGTGGACGACCCGCGCGATCACCCTATGCATTCCGAGCGCTACGAGCTATCGCCCGAATCGGCCGCCGCCATCAACCGGGCAAAGTCCGAAGGCCGCCGTGTCATCGTCGTCGGCACCACCGCTGTGCGCTTGCTAGAGTCCAACGCCGACGGCGGACCCAATGGCGTGGTTGGCGAAAGAGCGGCGGATGATCCGGGCGGCCCTTTGACGCCGGGCCACGGCAGCACCGACTACTTCATAGCTCCCGGTCACGAGTTCAAAGTCATGAACGGACTGGTCACCAACTTCCACCTGCCCACCTCCACTCTGCTAATGCTCGTTAGCGCCTTCGCCGGTCGCGAGCGGGTCCTCGCCGCCTACGCAGAGGCAGTGAAGGAGCGCTACCGGTTCTACTCACTGGGTGATGCGATGCTGCTGATTTAGTCGCAGTAGGCCCAAACTTGTCGGCGCTCGGGACCGGCCCGTATAATCGCGCTCGTGTTTGCTAGCTGACGGATACCTGTCCGTCGGCCTTCCCCGAAGATTGAGCGAGGATGTTTTTTATGGCTTCCAGTAACGACCGTGCCGCCGCGTATCGCACGCTTGGCGTAAAGCCCGCGATAACCGCGTCCGGCCCCACAACCGCATACGGCGGAACAAAGCTGCGTCCAGAGGTCCACGCGGCCATGAACGCCGCCTCCCAGGTAATGGTAGACATGGGCGAACTAAACGACGCTGCGGGCGAAGTTATTGCTCGGCACACCGGGGCAGAGGCGGGCATGGTCACCTCCGGCTCGGCCGGTGCGCTGGTGTTGCAGGCCGCAGCGGTAGTGGCAGGCGCGGACAAGGCCCAGATGAAGCGCCTGCCCGACACCACGGGGATGAAAAACGAAATCATCATCCACAACCTCCATCGCTTCCCCTACGACCAGTGCTACACTTCCGTTGGCGCCAAACTGGTCGGCGTCGGCGACTTCCTGCGCTGTCTGCCCTGGGAGTTGGAGTCGGCCATCAACGAGAACACGGCCGCCATCGCCTACCTCGTAGCGCCGTTCGTTGCTCCCTACGCCATGCCGCTGCCGGAAGTGGCGGAGATAGCACACGCACACAACCTGCCCGTCATCGTGGACGCTGCATCCATGGTGCCCCCCAGAGAGAATCTGACCAAGTACATCAACGAAGGCGCTGACATGGTCATATTCTCCGGCGGCAAGGCCATCCGAGGCCCCCAGGGCACCGGCATTCTTGCAGGCCGCAAAGACCTCATCGAAGCCGCCCGGGCCAACGGTTCCCCCAACCAGTTCATCGGCAGGGGAATGAAGGTCACAAAAGAAGAGGTCGTCGGCCTGGTTGAGGCGCTAAACACCTTCGTCACCGAGGACGAAGACGCCGAGAACGCCGCTTTCAGGGAAAAGTCCCAGAGGGTCGTAGACGCGCTCATCGAAATGCCCGGCCTGGACGTAGAAGTCAGGCACAACAAGAAAGATTGGCTCATCCCCTCGGCCGTAATCAGGTTCACTGACGAGTGGACCGGGGCCAGCCGGGAGAGCGTTCTCAAAGGCATGGAGAACGGCGGCGACACAAAGATATTCCTCCATTGGCTGGCTGGCCCCGACACCCTGGCCGTGGACCCCCTCAACCTCGACGACGACGAGGTCGAGGTCGTGATCTCCCGCCTACGCGAGGAGCTACTGCGTAACGAGTAGGCCCGCTCGCCATCCAAGCTAGCATCGGATAAACCCCTGCAGAACGTTTACGAAGAAAGAAAGCTTAGAAAGAGAACACATTGCTCGAACGCTTCAAAGTACCCGAAGAAGACCAGATACGAATCGGCCACGAGGCCCTGCGCAAGACCGTTGAGGCCGTATTAGTGAAGATGGGCTGCCCGCCGGAGGACGCGGCCGAGGGTGCGAACACCCTCGTGTCTACCGACTTGCGGGGCGTTGAGACCCACGGCGTCTCCAACATGCTTCGGTACTACGTCACCGAGTTCCAGTCCGGCAAATTGAACGCCCAGCCGGACGTGAAGGTAATCCGAGAAACGCCCGGCACGGTCACCCTCGACGGCGACCGGGGCCTCGGCGTAATAGTCGCCCCCGGTGCCATGCGCCGGGCAATCGAAAAGGCCAAGAACGTCGGCGTCGGCATCGCCGTTATGCAAAACAGCGGCCATATGGGCGCCGTCGGTCACCACGCCATGCTCGCCGCCAAAGAAAACATGGTCGGCATGGCCACCACCTCCGGCGGAGCGGGCACCAGGGTCTTCGTGCTGCCTACTTTTGCTGCCGAGCCCAGGCTGGGCACCAACCCCATCTCCATCGCAGCACCCGCCCGGAGTGAGCCGTACCTGCTGTACGACGCCGCCACCACGGCCATAGCCGGCAACAAAATCTACCTCGCCGAAAGGGTCGGGGCGATGCTGGAGCCCGGCTGGATAGCTAAAACTGACGGCACCCCCATTCTTGAGCCTGAACTGTCTCCGGGCCGGGAAAACTACTGGCAGTTGCCTCTGGGCGGGACGCGCGAACAGGGGTCCCACAAGGGATACGGCCTGGCCATGATCCCCGAGATACTCGGGACCATGCTGTCCGGCGCAACACCGGCCATGCTGCCCGGCGACCGCCTGGCGCAGGACCACTACTTCGCCGCCTACAGCATTGAGGCGTTCACCGATCTGGACTGGTTCCTCGACACCATGGACGAAATGCTAAAGACCCTGCGCACCACCAA
>CAVOCN010000024.1:0-10492 GCA_963694205.1 Dehalococcoidia bacterium
AGCCCGCCGCCGTGCTGCTGTCCAAAACCGATGCCGGGTCAGATCTCGGCCCTCGGCTGGCCGCTCGACTGGGCGCCGGGCTGGCACAGGACTGCACCTCGGTGGGCCTGGACGCCAGTGGCAATCTGACGGCTACTCGACCCGTCTACGGCGGCAACGCGGTGGCCAGAGTGTCGTTCGGGCCGGGCAAAACCGGCCTCGCCATAGTCAGGGGCAAACTCTACGAGCCGCTAGAAGCCGACCCCTCGCGAACCGGCGAAATCATCGAGTCATCGCCCCAGATCGATCCGGCAAGGGTCCGGGTCCGTTCCCTGCGACGGGTTGAACAAGAAGCCACCGGCATCAGGCTGGAAGACGCGGCCGTGGTCGTGAGCGGAGGGCGTGGCCTGGGTGGTCCTGAGCCGTTTGAGCAATTGACCGAGTTAGCCGGCCTCCTCGGCGGCGCTGTTGGCGCATCTCGTGCCGCTTGCGACGCCGGGTGGATCGACCACGCGTCCCAGGTCGGTTTAACCGGCAAAACCATTACGCCGGAGCTATACATAACGGTGGGAATTTCCGGTGCTAGCCAACACATGGCGGGCTGCTCGGGGTCCAAGAACATCGTCGCGATAAACAGCGACGACAGCGCGAATATCTTCAAAGACTCCCGTTACGGAGTGGTCGGAGATTGGAAGGCGGTGCTGCCGGCCTTCCTAGCAACTGTGCGAGAACTGCGCGACGGCTGAAATTGCCACTTGGCGAACTCCACCCGGACCACGTAAAATAGTGGGTGCCGGGTCCAGGTCACTCGCCGCTCAGGCGGCTCGTCGACGGCCTCACCGGCCCACCAAACGCCACCGCTATGGAGAGTGCCTGTTGATGGACGGAGATTTTGAACTCGACGTCGACGAGATACTGACCGACCTTAAAGACGCAGACGTCCTGTCGATCTTTTTCCCCATGTTCCGCAAGTCGCTGGTCCTGGACCTACGCACGAACGAGAACTCGGGTCCCATGGTCAAGATCATGGCCATGGTCGCCTCCCCGCAAGAGCGCATGAGGGCCATTCGCAGGCTGCGTCCGGGATTCCCCCGTCGGCACAGCCTGTCGGTGGTTGCCTGGCCAAGATACGTGGACAGCCTGCGGGCCCACGGCATCTGGCAGCGGCTGGTGGATCGCGTCGCCGAGGCGGGCCACAAACAGGCCGCCGAGTACATGGAAAAGGCGCTGTCCGAACTGCGCCGCCAGGAGAAGGCCGAGATGGCAAGAGTAGTGATGGGCGACAACTACCACACCATCTGGACCAGCCAGCGCACGCCCTAATCCGGCGCGTCTAAGAACCCGGCAATACGTCGGTTCTGGCAGCTAAACAGCCACTGCCTCTTTTTCGTGGGCCTTCACAATGCGGCCCGCCAGGAAGTCTGGCACCGGCTCCAGTCTTGTCTCTGCCATGGTGAACGTGCCCTGACCGTGCGTCTGTGACCGCAGGTCTGTAGCGTACTGAAGCACCTCGGCTTGAGGAACTTCGGCCTCTATCACCGTAGTGCCGTCTCCCTGTGGAACCATTCCGTGAATGCGTCCCCGGCGGCCGTTCATGTCACCCATTACGTCCCCGGCCGCGTCATCGGGCACAGTGACAGTTAGCGTCATTATCGGCTCCAGCAGAATCGGATCGGCCGCCCTAATGCCCTTCTGAAAGGCCTGTGAGGCGGCGATCTCAAAACAGATGCCCGACGAGTCCACCGGGTGTGTACTCCCGTCCACCAACGTGGTCTTAACGTCCACCACCGGAAATCCGGCGAGCACTCCCCCGTCCATCGCCTTGGCCACGCCCTTTGCAACGGACGGTATGTACTCTTTCGGCACGGAGCCACCGACTACTTTCGCCTGGAACTCGAAACCTGTCCCTCTGGCCATTGGACCGATCTCCAGCCACACATGGCCATACTGGCCGTGCCCCCCAGACTGTTTCTTGTGTTTGTGCTCTACCCGTGCCGTAGACCTGACGGTCTCTTTGTACGCGACCTTGGGCACCGCCAGGTCAACGTCTACGGCAAATTTGCGGTTCATCTTTTCCATAGCCACGACTACGTGAGTGTCACCGAGGCCGCCGACGAGTAGCTCTCCGGTGTCCGGCTGTCGCTCAATTACAAGCGTCGGATCCTCTTCGGAAATGCGAGCCAGGGCGGTCGTCAACTTGTCCACGTCCGTCTTGTCGGTGGGGTGGACGGCCATGTGGTAAATGGGGGTCGGGAACGCGGCACCGGCCAGCGTTACCGGCCTTTCTTTTTCTGTCAGCGTATGGCCGGTTTGTACCGAGTTCAGCTTTGAAACGGCCCCTATATCGCCAGGTCCAAGCTCCGGGACGGCATGCGTTTCCTTGCCAGTGACGACAAAAACCTGGCCTACGCGTTCGTCCGCCTCCTCGCCCGAATTCCACACATGCGAGTCACTCTTGAGCGTCCCTGCCATTACCCGGAAATACGAGAGCTTGCCCACGAACGGGTCGGCCGATGTCTTGAACACGAGCGCGGCCAGCGGGTCGTCTGCCGCACCCTGCTCTTGGGCCCGCTTTCCCCCGACCTCAGACGGTGACGGAAAAAGGTTGATGATCGCGTCCGTTAGCTCTTCTATCCCCGTGCCACTGGTGGCCACCCCGAACAGCACGGGAATCACCTCTCCCGAAGCGACCGCTCTCTTGAGGCCGGAAGAGACATCTTCAGTCGACAGATCTTCCCCTTCCAAGTACTTGGTGGCGAGGTCGTCGTCGCTCTCGGCGACCACTTCGATCA
The DNA here is from genome assembly GCA_963694205.1 of Dehalococcoidia bacterium. Classification (GTDB taxonomy): domain Bacteria; phylum Chloroflexota; class Dehalococcoidia; order Lucifugimonadales; family UBA2962; genus CAUZIR01. Next base: position 2,772 of record CAVOCN010000024.1, read on the forward strand.
GCCTTTCGTAGGCCGACGCGACCCTGTCCCCCACCTCAGCCGGTGGGTTTGCGGCGAGCACGTCGTGCACACCGGAGAACGAAGCCTCCGCCCCAATTGGGACATTGACCGGCACGCACTCCCTGCCAAATGCTGCCGTTATCGAGTCCATGGTTCGGTCGAAGTCCGCGTTCTCGCGGTCCATCTTGTTGACGAAAATCAACCTGGGCAGCCCGGCCTCTTTCGCCATCTCCCAGGTCTGTACCGTGCCAACTTCGACTACAGAGTGGGCTGAGACGACCTCGACGACTGCGTCGGCGACCCGCAAAGCAGACACAACGTCGCCACGGAAATCGGCAAAGCCTGGGGTATCTAGAAGGTTGAGCTTGTGGCCACCGGAACTGATAGGAACCACAGACGTTTGGACGCTGGCGGTCCGTTTAATCTCTTCCGGCTCGTAGTCCGAAACGGTGGTGCCGTCGGCGGTATTGCCGATGCGGGAGGTCTGCCCCGTCGCAAACAACATCGCCTCGACGATCATCGTCTTGCCCGCCCCGCTGTGAGACAGCAGGGCCACATTCCGCAGTTTGTTCACGCCGAACTCAGCCATACTCGGTCCTCCTCGATCGAGCTAGCCTCGTACCCGGCGCGCCACCTTTTACAGGCCGGGCGAGGGTGGCGTCATTGTAGGGGCGGTCAGAAGGGGGCGCAATCCAAGATCGCGCGCGTCCCGGCTTGTCGCAGGGCTTGGCTTGCGGCAGGGCTCCACACGAGACGACAATTAGGGAATGACAACATCAACCATCGGCTTCATAGGTGGTACCGGCCCCGAGGGTCGCGGCCTAGCACTGCGGTTCGCCCTGGCCGGACTCAAGGTCATGATCGGCTCTCGCGACGCCGAGCGGGCCAACGAGGCCGTCGCCAAAATCGCCGACAAAGCGCCGCCCGGCTCCATCACCGGTGCCCTTAACGACACCGTCGCCGCAGAGTCCGACGTCGTCTTCATCGCCGTTCCCTATGCAGGCCAGCGCCCCACGCTCGAATCCCTCGGTGCAAGGCTCACCGGCAAGCTCGTGGTCACCGTCGTCGCCCCGGTCACCTTCGACGGCGGCGTCGCCAGTGCCCTACCGGTGCCCGAAGGCTCGGCAGCGCTACAAGCCGCATCGTTGCTACCTAACGCCAGGGTTGCAGCAGCGTTCCACAACGTAGCGGCCCGGGACCTGCTCCGGCCAGACGCATCCGTCAATTCCGACGTATTCGTATTTTCAGATGACGAGCAGGCCACGGCCGAAGTCTCCGAACTAACCGCACTCATACCCGGTGCCAGGGCCGTAAACGGGGGCGGCCTCGTCAACTCCCGCTACGCCGAAGACCTGACAGCTCTCCTGATGAACATCAACCGCATACACAAGGCCCACACTTCGATCCGCATAACCGGTCTCTAGCCCAGGTCGCATTGCGCACACGAGCATGAACCTCCCTTTTCGCTCTCTCCTGATAGCCCTGTCTATGGCCCTCGCTGGGGTCATGCTGGTCGGGACGGCGATAGCGGCCGCGCCGCCCGGCGAGTCGGACGACTCTGGCCCCGACGACTCGGGGAACCCAGCCATCGACTCGCAATCGTCTATCACCGTTCTCTCTTCAGGGCACACGGTGTCGTTTCCTGACCGCATCGACTTCGTGCTTAAGGCCGAGTCCGACAGTCCGATAACGGCAATAAAGTTCTACTATCGGCTCGGCTCACGCCCCATCTCCGTATACGGCTACCCGTCATTTCAGCCCGGTACCACCGTCACCGCCGAGTTCTCAATAGACGCCGGTCGGTCGGCGTACATACCTAGCGGCGTCGAAGTCTCGTACCACTACGTCATCGAAAACTCTGCTGGGCAACGACTGGAGTCGGGCACACAGACCCTTTTGTACCTGGACCCGGCGTTCGAATGGCAGACCATGACGCTTCAGAACATAGAGGTGCTGTGGCACGACCGGCCCGGCGACCGCGTCGAAGACGCCGCAGCGCAGGTCGACGAGCGCCTGACCGACGTCCGAGGGGTCCTCGGCCTGGAGTCCGCCCCGGTCATGCGAGCGGTCATCCTCAACGACCGGGACGAGGCCACGCGAAGCTTCCCGCCCATCAGCTCCGCAGCCACCGACAGCCACCTGTACGCCGGGTTCGCCTACGGTGAGTACGACCTGTTCGTGCTCGTCGGCCTCGGTGTCGAGGGCATGGTGCACGAAATGACGCACCTGCTGTTGAACGAGGCCATCATCTCGCCAATCAGCCGCGTACCCGCCTGGTTCAACGAGGGTCTGGCCCAATACTTCGAAAGCAGCCCGTCCCGCACCGACTCCTCCGTGTTGTCTGCCGCGCGATCAGGAGACCTGCTGCCCCTGACTGCCATGCGGGGCCAACCCGGCCGCCCGGCAGACGTTCGGCTGTTCTACGCCCAGGCCCGCAGCCTGGTCCGCTACATGGTGGAAACCTACGGAGAGGACAGGATTTCCGCGTTGGTCGATGCTCTCAATTCGGGAAAGGCGTTCGAAGACGCGGTCGCGAGCGCATACGGACGGCCCGCCGAACTCATCGACGAAGACTGGCGTGTATCAATCGGCGCGGCCCCGACAAGCATCTCCGATGTCTCGGCGATCTCCGTTCCGGAAAGTTCCGATACATCCGCACCGGTCGACCCCGAGCCCCAGGTTCCAGAACGCAACGGCTTCGAGCCCTCTTTCACGGCCGACCCCGGCACGTTCGGCACCTCGTTGCTACTTGCCCTGGCGTTCGCCTTCGCCGTCGCAGTCACCGGTGGAGGCTGGCTGCTACGCCGACGACGCCCCGTCACAAAGTGGGAAGGGGACGAGCCCGAGGGTTTCGACCCCCGTTTCGACTCGCCTCCCTGATAACCCGTCACGCCGGCGGCCGTAGGGCGAGGGTGTGCAAGAAGTGTGCAACGGGCAAGCTAATTGCCAAGATAGCTCAAAATTTAGGCGCTGACCCGATTGCCGCGCGGCGGACCCCCGCCTAAAATGGCCCTCATGCAGTTACGCATTCTCGGCGTACACAACATGGAGAGCGAAGGCACCCACATGGCCGGGTACGTCGTTAACGACGTGCTCGCCCTGGACGCTGGCAGCACCTCCCGATCGCTGACTTTTGACGAACAGCGGCAGATCAAGGCAGTGGTCGTCACGCACGAGCACAACGACCACGTGCGCGACCTGCCTACTCTGCGGCACAATATTAGCTACGCGGGTGGCACCTTCGAGTTGTACGCACTGCCAGAGACCCTGGAATACATCATGGAACGCTACCTGCCAGAGTCCAAAGTACGTGGCGTTCCCAAAAACTCCGTCATCTCCACCGCCGTGGACGACGGCGACGAGTTCACCGTGGGGCAACACAACATCCAGGCACTGCGGGTTCATCACAGCGTGCCGGGTACCGGGTACCACGTCTCCGACGGCGAGGTATCACTGTTCTACACCGGCGACACCGGGCCAGGCCTGGGCAGCATCTGGAGAAGAATCGAACCCGACGCCCTGCTAATAGAGGTGACATTCGGGGACGAAAACCATGAGACCGCCGACCGCCAGGGCCATCTCACTCCCTGCCTGTTGGAGGGGGAACTGAAAGACTTCCATGCGGCCAGGGGCTACTACCCCAGGGTGATCGTTACCCACATGAACCCGCCGTGGGAGGCCACCGTTCGCAGTGAGGTGGCCGCGCTGGCAGAAAAAATGGGCGTGGACATCTCCGTCGCCAACCCCGGCGAAACGCTCCACCTCAAGCCCGCTCGCAAATAAGCCTTGGCCGCCAGCCACACGGCCACGTCCACCCGGCGCGCCGCCTTCGTCTACTCCGACGCCCTGTCGCTCCACGTCCTCAGCGACACTCACCCCATGAAGCCCGAGCGGCTTCGCTACACCCACGAACTTCTCCAGGCCTACAGCGCGTTCGAGCCCGACAACGCCCTGCTCGTCGAGCCTAGGCCAGCCACAGACGCCGAGATCGGCAGCTACCACACCCCGGCGTACATAGAGGCCGTGCGGGCCTATGGACGTGGGGATGTGCCCGAGAACGCGCACCTGTACAACTTCGGGCCGGGCGACAACCCCGCCTACGGGGGCATCTTCGACGCATCGGCGCTATCTACGGGTGCCTCTGTTGTCGCTGCCGAAATGCTAATGGACGGCGAAGTACAGGCGGCCATCAGCGTCTCCGGAGGGTTGCACCACGCCATGCCCGGCTACGCCTCCGGCTTTTGCGTGTTTAACGACCCTGTCGTGGCCATCAAAGCCATGGTCGCGAAGGGGATGCGCGTCGCCTACATAGACATCGACTGCCACCACGGCGACGGCGTGCAGAACGCGTTCTACGACACCGACCGGGTAATGACCATCTCCCTGCACGAGTCGGGCACCTACCTGTTCCCCGGCACCGGGTGGGCGCAAGAGACCGGCGCGGGCAAGGGCCGGGGGTACTCCGTCAACCTGCCTCTTTACCCATATACGACCTCCGACACGTACCTGTGGGCCTTCAGAGAAGTCGTCCCGCCGCTCATCGAGCGGTTCGCCCCTGACGTGCTAGTCACCCAGTTAGGCATCGATACGCACTATAGGGACCCCATCACCCATCTGGCCCAGACCGTGCAGGGCTTCTCAGACGTCGTGAGGCTCTTCGCCGACATGCCCTACCCCTGGCTCGCGCTGGGAGGAGGCGGCTACGACCTGCAGGCCGTCGCTCGCTGCTGGGCGCAGACCTTCGCCATCATGTCCGGGCAGGAATTATCGCCAGATATCCCCGAGCCATACGCAAGCGCTCACGACATCGCGTCACTCTACGACCCCGACGACCTGCCCATCAAAGACGACGTGCGCCGCGAGGCCCGCACCTACGCCGAAAACGGCGTCCAGGCCGTGCACGGCCTCATCTTCCCCACGCACGGCATCCGCTCGGCATGAAGTACGACGTGGTCGTTGTCGGCGGTGGCTCAGGCGGTGCCGTTATGGCGGCGCGGCTGTCCGAAGACCCCGCTCGCTCGGTTCTTTTGCTCGAAGCTGGCCCCGACTATCAGCGCCCCGAAGAGTTGCCCGAAGACGTCCGATACGGCTACGGCACCATGGCGGGCCACGTCGCATCCAGCCACGACCTGTGGGGCTACCAGGCCAGGCTCACAGGCCAATCCAGCTCGCATATCCCCAGGGGCAAGATCATGGGCGGCAGCTCCGCCATCAACGCCCTCATCTTCCTGCGAGGCCTTCCCGAAGACCACGATGCCTGGGCCCAGGCCGGGGGCGACGACTGGTCGTACCGGTCCATGCTGCCCTACCTGCGCCGCATTGAGTCCGACCGCGACTACTCCGATGACCTTTCCAGCGATTTGCACGGTACCGAAGGGCCCATTCCCGTGCGCCGATTCCCGCCCGAAGAGCTGACGCCCGCGCAGGCTGCGTTCTACCGGGCCTGCCTCGATCTTGGATACGCCGACTCGCCCGACCACAATAATCCGGAGTCCACCGGAGTCGGCCCTATGCCGCTCAACTTGGACGGACGCGAGCGAGTCAGCGCCGCCGTCGCCTATCTCGCCCCCGCGAGGCACCGGCTCAACCTGACCATCAGGGGTGATTGCCATGTGCGGCGGGTACTCTTCGAGGGAAGCAAGGCAACCGGAGTACAAGTAGAAAGCGGCGGAGAGAAATCCACCGTAGAGGCGGGCGAGGTCGTCCTCGCAGCCGGAGCCATCGCGACGCCACAGCTGCTCATGTTGTCAGGAGTTGGCCCGGCAGCCGAACTGGGCCGTCACGACATCCCCGTGGTGCGCAACCTTGCTGGCGTGGGGAGAAACCTGCAGGACCACCCAGTCTTGCTCACAATCCATCGCACCCTCCCCGGCTACGAACTGGACGGACTGGGACCGTGGATGCAAATGTGCCTGCGGTTCACCGCCACCGGCTCCCCGCACCGCAACGATCTTATGCTGACGATGGGCTCATACGCCGGTGCGACCAAGCGCGCCGAGGCCGTCGACGAACTCGTCGGCGTCTACATCGGCGGCATCCTCCAGCACTCCGAGAGCCGGGGAACGCTCACCCTCGCGTCCGCAGACCCGGCCGACAACCCGGTACTCGACTATCGCTTTTTAGAAACCGAGTTCGACGTGGAGCGTGCGCGTGAGGTAGTTCGCACCTGCGTCGAAGTAGGAAAGCATCCCGCCTTTGCCGGTCTGATAGACCAGCGCATCGAGCCCGCAGACGCCGAACTGGCTACCGACCTTGCATTCACTAACTGGCTGATGCGCAGCGCCCAGACCGGTCACCACGTCTCCGGCACCTGCCGCATGGGTCCTGCGTCCAATGAAGAGTCGGTTGTGGACGGCGAAGGCCGCGTGCACGGCCTTGCGGGCCTGCGCATCGCCGACGCGTCCGTCATTCCCCAGCTACCCCGCGCCAACACAAACGTACCCACCCTGGCCCTGGCAGAGCGCATCGCCGACTACATGCTCGGCGAATAGCCGCACGCTCCCAGTCTCCAATGTGGGAGCAGAGGGAAACCAGGCCAAAAAGTAGGGGCGCTTTCTCAGTGAGAAAGCGCCCCTAGACTCTTCGAACCAGAACTAGTTACTAAACCTCTTTGAACTCGCCCTCTATGGTGCCGTCCTCGGAGTCGTCGTCTCCAGCGCTGTCACCCGAATCGCCGCCGTCTTCTGGCGGCGCGCCGCCCTCAGCGGCGGCTCCTGCGGCGGCGGCTTGCGCGGCGTAGACTGCCTGTCCGACGCTCTGAGTTAGCTCTTGGAGCTCCTGCACGGCCACGTTGATGCGGCCGGTGTCGTCCGCTTCCAGGGCGCTACGAACCTCCGCTACCTTCTCGGTAATCTCGGCCTTCTGCTCTTCCGACACCACGTCCGGGTTGTCGGCGACCATCTTCTCGGCCCCGTGAGCAGCGCCCTCGGCCTCGTTCCGCGTCTGAACCGCCTTGCGCCGATCCTCGTCTTCAGAGGCATGCGCTTCGGCGTCTTGGACCATCTGCTCAATCTCAGAATCGGAAAGACCCGACGAGGCAGTAATAGTTATCTTCTGTTCTTTGCCAGTTCCCTTGTCCTTGGCCGAAACGTTCAAAATACCGTTGGCGTCCAGGTCGAACGTCACCTCAATCTGCGGTGTCCCACGCGGTGCCGTCAGTATGCCGTCCAGCATGAACCGGCCGATGGTTTTATTGTCCCCGGCGTTCGCTCGCTCGCCCTGCAACACATGGACCTCGACGCTCGTCTGACCATCGGCGGCCGTCGTGAACGTCTCACTCTTGGCTGTAGGGATGGTCGTGTTCCTCGGTATCAATGGAGTCGTAACCGCGCCCATCGTCTCGATCCCGAGAGTGAGCGGAGTGACATCCAGCAATAGCAAGTCCTGCACATCGCCCTGCAACACGCCGCCCTGAATGGCAGCGCCCATCGCCACCACCTCGTCGGGGTTAACCCCCTGGTTGGGCTCCTTGCCGAACAGTTCTACGACAGCCTTCTGCACTGCGGGCATCCTTGTCATGCCGCCGACAAGAATGACCTCATCGATCTCGGAAGAAGCGAACCCGGCGTCCTTTATGGCCTTTCGGCACGGCTCCATCGACCGCTGGATCAAATCATTGACCATGCTCTCCAGGTTTGCTCTGGTAAGGGTCATAACCAGGTGTTTCGGGCCAGAAGAGTCTGCCGTTATGAACGGCAGGTTGATCTCTGTCTGCATCAGCG
>CAVOCN010000025.1:0-10130 GCA_963694205.1 Dehalococcoidia bacterium
CACGCCAAGCGGGCTGGTAAGACCAACGTGACCATCGTCACCAAGGCGAACGTGATCAAGACGACAGATGGCAAGTTCCTCGACGTCGCCGCCAAGGTGGCCGAGCGCTACCCCGGCATCGACTGGGAGGGCTGGTACATCGACATCATGACCGCCAAGCTCATCGACGAGAAGCGACGGACGAGCTTCCAGGTTCTCGCGCTGCCAAACCTGTACGGCGACATCCTCACCGACGAGGCCGCCGAAATACAGGGCGGCGTCGGTACGGCGGGCTCGGCCAATCTCGGTAAACGTTATGCCATGTTTGAAGCCATTCACGGCAGCGCACCTCGCATGGTCTCAGAGGGCCGGGCGAAGTACGCCGACCCCAGCTCGCTGCTGCGGGCCGGGGCGATGCTGCTGGAGCACATCGGCTACACGGACCTTGGTGGACGTTTGCACAAGGCACTCGATATCTGCGGCCAGTACGAGCGCAAGATCGTCATGACCGGCCGAGACACCGGCGCAACCAGCGCCGAACTCGGGGAATACGTCATGGCGACAGTAGAGGACCCCGACGTTGAGTCAAGGTGGCAAGCCTACGTAGACGCGGAGGGGTCATGAGGGCCAAAGTCACAGTAGTCGGTGCCGGTAACGTCGGTGCGACCGCTGCACAGAGGATTTTCGACGCTGGGTATGCCGATGTAGTACTCGTCGACATTGTCGACGGGCTTCCCCAAGGCAAGGCGCTGGACATTTTGGAGTCGGGCCCGGTAGTTGGCTCCGACGCCAACATCATCGGAACTAATAGCTACGAAGAGACGGCCGGTTCGGACATCGTCGTCGTCACATCCGGCATCGCTCGCAAGCCGGGCATGAGCCGGGACGACCTGCTGCTTACGAACATGAAAATTGTTTCGTCTGTTATTGGTGAAGTTGCCAAGCACTCTCCTGACGCCGTACTGATCATCGTCACCAACCCGCTCGACGCCATGGCACAGCAGGCGCTCAAAGTGAGCGGCTTCCCGGCCGAGAGGGTCGTCGGCATGGCTGGAATCCTGGACACGGCCCGATTCCGGGCGTTCCTGGCCGAAGAGTTGAATGTTTCGGTGAACGTCGTCCAGGCCTACGTACTGGGCGGCCACGGCGACACCATGGTGCCAACGGTCGGCCCGACAACGGTCGGCGGAGTCCCCGTTGCCAAGCTCATCCCAGAGCCGAGACTGAGCGAGATCGTGCAGCGAGCACGCGACGGCGGCGCCGAGATAGTCGGTCTGCTCAAGACCGGCAGCGCCTACTACGCGCCGTCCGCCTCCATCGTGCAGATGGTCGAGTCGATAGTGCTCGACCGCAAGCAGATACTCCCCTGCACTGCCTACCTGACCGGCCAGTACGGCATCGACGGCCTGTACGTCGGTGTGCCCGTAAAGCTGGGCGCAGGTGGCGTGGAAGAGATCATCGAGTTCGACCTGGCCGACGATGAGCTAGCGGCGCTGCGCAAGTCCGCAGACGCAGTACGCGAACTCGTAGAGGTTATGAAAAACGCGTAGCGACCGGGTCTTGTAAGAGACAACAAAAGAGGGGCGCTGCCTGAGCAGCGCCCCTCTTTTTCGTTATCAGCTAACCATAGCCTTCTTGCTAAGGCGTTAGCGCCATCGCTGACAAGACCTTGTCGGTCTCGACAATGTGCTTGTTGAGCCGCAGCACTTCCGGCTCAATGCCGAGAGCGAGGCCCAGCAACTGCGGCAAGTGCAATATGGGCAGGTCGATGGGCTGACCGACCTGTTTGGAGGCGGTAGGCTGGTACCCATCGAGGTTGAGGTGGCACAGCGGGCACGGGGTGACCATGGCCGTTGCGCCCTCGCGCTTAGCTGCCAGAGTGTGGTTGGAGACCATCTTCATAGAGTTGGTCTGGTTAATCGTCAAAATCGGGAACCCACAGCAGGCTGTCTTACCCGGGAAATCGGCCACTTCAGCGCCGACTGCCTCAATAATTATTTCGAGAGAGTTCTTGCGGTCGGGATTGTCCTCGAAGGCCAGCGCGTCTTCCGGGCGAACCAGATAGCAGCCGTAGAAGGGCGCGATCTTCAGCCCCGTGAGCGGCCGGATGAACTGGGCCTTTAGCTTTTCCAGGCCGTAGTCTTCGAGCAGAATCCACAGCAGGTGGCGCGGTCCAGGGTTGCCCTTGTACTGAAGTCCCTCTTCGGCGAGGTCTTCGTTCACCGACGCCCGGTAGTCGGCGTCCTCAAGGCGTTTTTCGGCCTGCCCCATGACGCCCTGGCAGGTGCTGCAAATCGTCATGATCGGCAGCTCGGCACGCTCGCCCAGGGCGAGGTTACGGGCGTTCAGGGTATCGCCGAGGCGCTGGTTTTTTTCTTGCAGGACGCCGGAGCCTGTGCAGGAGGCGGCCTCCATAGACGTCGTCTCTAGCTCAATGCCGAGCTTTTCACACACCGCAATGGTGGACGTGTACAACTCGGGGGTGGCCCCTCGGGCCACGCAACCGGGGTAAAAGGCGTACTTCACTTGTTGCGACCCTCTACCTTCTCGAAAATGCGGGTGACGGATTTGGGTTCGGGGATCTTGTCGAATGTTATCGGCGGCATTTTGCCCCGGAAAAATGCCTTTATGCCTATTGGGGCCAGCTTGAGCATTTCCGGAATGTTGAACATGCCGAAGGTCTTCATGATGAGCCAGAACTCGTTCAGCAGCCCGTTGCGCTTAACAATGTCATAGAAGGCATTTGCGTGGCTGGCGCCGTTGTTGTCGGTGTAACCGGCAACCATTGCCAGTTCGCGCATGGCCATAATGCGGCCCATGGGGTCGACATCCTTGGGGCATGCCTCGACGCACTTCATGCAGCGAGTGCAGTCCCAGATTCCGCCGTAGCGGTTTAGCTGGCCTAGCCGGTCTACATCTGCATCGTCCCTGGGGTCGGCCACGAAGCGGTAAGCCTTGGCCAAGGCTGCGGGGCCGAGGAAGTTTTCGTCGATCTCAAGGACCGTGCATTCCGAGGTACATACACCGCTCTGGATACAGCCCATGACGCCCGCCAGGTGGAGCATGTCCTGGTCAGACGTGAGATATTCGGCCTCGGGCGCCGGGCCGCTGGGCTTTAGCCAGGGCTCAATGGCCTTAATTTTGTCCCAGTGCGCATCGAACTCGACGACCAAGTCTTTGATCAGTCCCATATTGCCAGCGGGCTCGACGGTAACTGCGGCGCCGTCCGGGCCCATGACGTCGATGAACTTGGTCGTGCACCCGAGCACCCCTTTGCCGTTCACCTTCATGGCGCAGGAGCCACAAATAGCACTCCGACAGGAACACCGGACCGCTAGCGTGCCATCCACCTCTTCGCGTACCTGTATAAGGCCGTCGAGCACGGTGGCGGTCTCATCTACTTCCAGGGCGAATTCCTGGTAGTAGGACTCGGGCCTCTCGGCCTCGGGGTCAAATCGTCTGACGTTTAGCGCTACGTCCATTAGTACTTGCGCTCCTGCGGCTCCCACTGGGTAATGGTGACCGGAACGTACTCGATATTGGGTGTGTCTTGGCCTTCGGGGGCCTTGGTAACGACGATGTGCTTGAGCCACTCAGCGTCGTTGCGGCCGGGGATGTCGGTTCGCGTGTGCGCTCCCCTGCTCTCTTTGCGCTCCAGGGCTCCGGCGATGATGGTCTCGGCGCAGTCGAGCATAAAGCCCAACTCCAGCGTGAATATCAGGTTCGTGTTGAAAATGCGCCCCTTGTCGTGGACGACGACGCCCTCGAAGCGCTTACGCAACTCCAGAAGGTCGGCCCAGGCCGCTTCCATACCGGCCTGGTCCCTGTATACGGCCAGGTTCTTGTCCATGGTCTTGCCGAGTGCTGTGCGTACGGGGCCGAACAGTTCGCCATCTTTACGGTCGAGTATGGCCTGCAGTCGCGCGTTCTCCGTGCCTTCTACGGAGGCATCTCCGCCGGCCGCTGGCTGGCTCTTTACCCACTCCGAGGCGTGCACGCCGGACCTGCGACCGAACACGAGCGTGTCGAGCAGCGAGTTGGCGCCCAGGCGATTGCCACCGTGAACGCTGACGCACGCCGTTTCACCAGCTGCATAGAGCCCCGGTATATTGGTGAGGCCGTCTACGTTGGTCTTAATGCCGCCCATGATGTAGTGCATACCCGGCCGGATCGGCACCGGCTCAGTGGCGAGGTCCTTGCCCGCGAAGTCGATACCCAACTGGCGAATCTGACCTAACCGTTCGCTGATAAATTTTTCGCCGAGATGGCGGGCGTCGAGCAGGACGCAGCCGTCGATGGACCGACCCTCGTTAATCTCGGTCTGCTCGGCCCGCGAGACCACGTCTCGCGAAGCCAGTTCCATCATGTTGGGGGCGTAGCGCTCCATGAAGCGCTCTCCCTCAGAGTTCAGAAGGTACGCGCCGTCTCCGCGAGCGGCCTCGGACATCAGCGCGCCGTTGTTCTTAAGCGTAGTCGGGTGGTACTGGACCATTTCCATGTCCATTACCCCGGCTCCGGCCTGGTACGCCTGGGCGATGCCGTCGCCGGTGCAGATGAGTGCGTTGGTACTCGGCTCGAAAACCCTACCCAGACCGCCGGACGCCATAATGACGGCCTTGGCTCGCATGTAGTGGAGTTCGCCGGTACGCATGTCCATGGCCACAGCGCCCGTGCACCGTCCATCATCCATGACAAGGGTGGTTACGAACCACTCCTCGTAAACACGTACGCCGGACTTCAGGACCTGCTCGTGCAGTACGTGCAGCAAAGCCTGTCCGGTAAAGTCGGCGATGAAGAAGGTGCGTGCGTCGCGCTGACCACCAAAATTCCGGACGCCCAGGCGGCCGTCCTCACCTCGGTTGAAGGCGGCACCCATGTGCTCCATACCGATGATTTCGGCACCGGCTTCTTGCGCCATCACTTCGACCGCGTCCTGGTCGGCCAGGTAGTCGGAGCCCTTGATGGTGTCAAAGGCGTGGTCTTCCCACTTGTCACCACGGTCGGCCATGGCGGCATTAATGCCTCCCTGGGCGGCGTTGGAGTGGCTACGGACCGGGTAAACCTTGGAGACGACAGCAACGTCGACGCCGTTTTGAGCTGCTGACAGTGCGGCGCGCATGCCCGCAAGGCCAGCTCCTATTACGAGTACATCGTGTTCAAACATTATTCGGATAATACCAGACAGATATGGCTCGGACAAGGCGTTTGTGCCTGCGTTCACACACCCGTGAACGCCTGTGTGACGCCGACGGTGAGGCAGTGAGCCACCTCGCGTAAAATGCCCGTTGTGACCCACGCTAAACTGTGCGAGTCAGCCGAAGCCCGCCAACAGCGGCCAGGGCAAGCAACAAGCACCAGGGCGAGCAAAGAGCAGCGAGCAATAGGAGCAAGCAGTGCCGAACCCAAACAACAACAACTGGCTCTCGTTACTGGCCGGTACGGAACTCGATCTACCGGCCCTGCAGTCAATTGACGAGCTGCCGTTCATAAGGGAAGCCCTGGACTTCTCCCACCTCAACACCGACATGCCCAGCGTCGCCGAAACGCACGATCGCGTCCTTATAAGGAAGCGCGACGGTTGGGACCTGACAGCCGAGATATATATCCCACAAGGGGACGGGCCATTCCCTGTAATGCTCTATATTCACGGCGGCGCGTGGGCCGTGGGCTCGACCGAGGGGGTACGGCGCAAGACAATGCGCATGGCCGAGCAGGGCTTCGTGGTGGTGAACCTCGACTACTCCCTCGCCCCGGAGCGGCCTTTCCCCAACGCCCCCGAGGACGTCATCTACGCCGCCCGCTGGATAACCCAGAACATCGCCAGTTTCAAAGGGGACGCAGAGCGCTTCATCGTCAGTGGGGACTCTGCCGGGGGCAACCTGTCGGCCGTCGCAATTCACACACTGCACGGCGACCCTGACGCGATCGACGGAGGAGACCTCGCCGGGGTTCCTGTGCGCTTTACCGGCGCCCTGCTCTACTACGGCGTCTTCGACTTCCCGCTAGCGTTGGAGGAGCCGCTGTCGAATCAGGAGTGGGTGGAGATGGTCTGGCACAGGGCCTATCTCGGGTCTGATTACCTCGATCGCAGCCGTGAGCCCGTCGTCAGCCCCATCTTCTCGCCGTACCTGGACAAGTTCCCGCCTTGTTACCTCGTTTGTGGGGACCAGGACTCGGTACTTAGCAACACCCTGGCGATGACGAAAGCCCTGGCCAACGCCAACGTACCCACGACGCTCTCAGTGGCGGCCGGTTTCGACCACACCTTCGACTACGTGGAGCACAGGATAGACGGCGTGACGCCGGAGATAGAGCGCATCATAGGCTGGCTCAAGAACATTACGGCCTAGCGGCCAAAAGCCAACGGATTAAAGGATAGGGGCTGGGAGCGACTGGCCCAGGCCTGCTTAACCGGACTTGCCAGTCCAGGCCTGGAGATACTCCGAGAGTACGGCCTGTATGTTCGTGTCTTCCTGCACGCACTTAATTTTCACCGACTTCCACAGGTCGGTTGGGACCCTGACAGTTAGGGCCTTGGAGTCCTGATTCGTAGCGTCTTGGTCGTTACTAGAGGACGTCTTGCCTTCTCGGCGTGCAGTCGTCATGACGCGATGCAGTTTACACGTATTGACAGCTTATTGGCAATACTTTTATACTGCTTGACGTCAAATCAACAAGACGATTTTACGACCCCGCGCCGTGGCGACTATGTGCCGATGCGCCAGGCCGTAATGGCAGATTCAAGCCAATAATGATCGTCTACCAAGTCGTCTCTAAGGGGACCAACATGAGTGAAGCGGCAATGCTGGTGGACCTGCTCAAGACCGAACTGGAGGAGCTAAAGACCTCCGACCCGACTCTCGACTGGGCGGTGCTCGACCGTCTGCACGCTTCGGTCGCCTCAGACGTCTACATGGACGAGATGTACGGCCCCCGCATAGACGAGGAGACCGCCGACATGCACGCCTTGTTAGACGAGGCATCGACCATGGGCCGGGAAGTGCGGGCGTTTATGGCGGCCGGTGTACGGGCGTTCCGGGCGTTGGAAGCCATTCAACCGGTCCTCTAGTTTCTTACTAGCTAATTGCCTATCAACATTCCGGGCTGACACGTCCGGCAGTAGGACGTAATGCGGCGATTCGCCGTCACCTCCGTAATGCGAGTCCCGCAGACGGGGCATGGCTCCCCTCCCCTGCGGTGCACCCGTAGGAAGTCCCGGATTTTTTGATGAATCCGGTCCCCGGTCCGTTCCCTCACCACCTCGGTGGCCTTGCGAATGACCTCCGGCATGCTGGCTCTCAATCGGTCGAGATCGGCGTCCGAAAGCGCTTTTTTCTTCTTGAACGGGTAAATTTCGGCGTCGAAGAGAATCTCGTCTGCGTAGGCGTTGCCTATGCCCGCGACCATCTGGCCGCGCGTGAGGATGCCTTTTATCTCTCCCCTGAACGGCCTTAGCCGCTCTTTCAGTTCGGCCAGCGACAACTCTTGGAGTACATCGGGGACTCCCTGAACCAACCGGGGGATGCTGGCCAGTTACTCGCCAGTCGCGTAATAGACCATGCCCATCTGCTTGTCATCGAGATAGCGCAACTCGACCCCAGAGGTCAGTTCGAGCACGAAGCAGGTTTTTTTGAGCAGACGGTCGGTCGGCTCGGCGTACTGGAGCAGGCCGGTGAGCATCATGTGCAGGGCGATGGCCCGGTCGCCGGACAGGCCGAACAGCAGCATCTTGCCTCTGCGCTCAATAGACTCGAACACAAGCCCGGGCAGGTCGGTCGCAAAGTCACCTGCGAGCGGCCGCATGACACTGGGCTTGATGACCCTGGCGGCCACCACCTTCTCGCCGACGATACGGGGGGCAAGGAAATCTCTAATTACTTCCAGGTCCGGGGCTTCCGGCATTTCGGTTGACCTCCCCTCCCCGGCATGGGCACGGGCCTGGGTCTGGGGACGCGGTTCGGTGGACATGGTACACTCGCCCGCGTCCGGCCGCCCGTAGACTCGCGCACAGGGTTTTGGCGAGCCGGACGTGACTGCCCCGTAAGGGGTTGGACGAGCGAGGAGAACAACGCCATGGCCAAGTCGGATCGAAGCGGAAAGATACAAACAGTTCTGGGGCTTATAGAGCCCGGTGAACTGGGGGTCACAATCACACACGAGCACGCGCTGATCGACCTGTCGTGCTATTTCAAGATGCCCGAAGAGGCCTCGGAACGGTGGTACATAGACGCCCCGTTCACCATGGACATTCGCGGCAACATCGGCAAGCGCTGGTCTCACAACAAGGCCGTCCAGCTACTCATCGACGAAAAAGAGCAGACCGCCGAAATCTACAAGTTCTACCTCGCGGGCGGCGCTTCAATGGTCGACACGACGTCTATCGGCATCGGCCGGGACCCGCTGGCTCTGGCGCGCATGTCCAGGGCGACCGGCCTGAACCTTGTCTTAGGCGGGTCGCACTACGTGCCGATTTCCTACCCGGATGACATGGACGACCGGTCAGAGCAAGACATCACAGACTCCATCGTCAGGGACGTCACCGTGGGGGTTAAAGACACCGGCATAAAGACCGGCATAATCGGCGAGGTGGGCAACTTCTGGCCAACCTCAGAGACTTCGCGCCGGATCCTCCGGGCCTCAGCGCGGGCAGCCGTCGAGACGGGCGCGCCCATCCTCGTGCACCCCGGCTTCCACCCCGACTCGCTGCTCCACCACATCAATGACCTCATCGAGGCCGGGGCGCAGCCGCACCGCATCGTCATGGGCCACCTCGATGTGTTCCCGGACATGGGGCTCCTAAAAGAGGTCGCGGAAATGGGCGTGAACCTGGAATACGACACGTTCGGCTCCGAGGACACTGTGTGGGGCGCGGTCGCAGGCCAGGCCATCTTCATACCCACCGACGTACAGCGCATGCAACGGCTCGAAGAGCTCATGGCGCTGGGCTACGAGGACCGCATAGTCATTGCCCAGGACGTGTGCTTCAAGTCCGGCCTGACGAAGTACGGCGGCAAGGGCTACGCGCACATACTAGAGTCGATAGTCCCCCGTATGCGCAGGCGCGGGTTCACCCAGCAAAACATCGACAACATTCTGGTGAACAACCCCAGGCGCATTCTGACCTTCGATTAGGGAGTTGGGGCTCCGCTCACAGGTTCGCTCTCGGGCTCTTCGCGCGAGCCGCCCATCGCGGCTGTTACACCATCTCTAGTGGAGTATGTGGCCCTTGGGGTAGCTCGACGGTTACGGGGTCGCCGGGCTTTACCTCGCCGCCGCTCAGCACCACCGACATGACGCCAGACTTGAGCACAATGCCGCCGTTTTCGTCTCGTCCGACCAGGGCCGCCATTAGCCCCGGCGCAATGCCGTCCAACTGGTAGCAAGGGTTGCGCAGCCCTGTAACTTCGACGACCGCGTTGTCGCCCATTTTTAGCCTGGCGCCGCGTGGCAGGCCGAGCAGGTCGATGCCGCTAGTGGTGACGTTCTCCCCCATCTGACCCGCCGAGATGTCGAAACCGGCGACACCCAGTTCGTCGAGAAGCTCGGCGTGGATGAGGTGCACCTGCCGCAGGTTCGGCTGGTCGGGGTCCTTCGCCACACGGGACTGGTGCTTCACGGTCGCGCCACTGTGCGCATCGCCTTCGACTCCGAGCCCCTCAATGAGGCGAATGGAGGCATGGTTTGACTTGGCCATCGAGTGGGTGGCGCTGGCGCTAACGGCCATGACTTCGCCCTTTAGGTTGCTCATTAACTCTCCATCGGGCACAGGTGCTACCCCCGGGACTTTTCTCCCGGCCAGACAGGGGCCTCGTAGATGTGGTGCTCGGAGCGGTGCATGCCCAGGGACTCGTAGGTGGTCTGGGCGCTCTCGTTGCCGTAGTAGACGTACAGCTTTATGCCCCGAACGTTGCCGTCCTCCTGCGCCATCGCGATCACACGGTCGTACAGGGTTTTATAGACGCCCTGTCGGCGCTGCTCGGGCGCTACATAGACGCTCTGGATCCACCAGTACATGGCGTTGGACCAATCGCTCCACTCGTAGGTGATCATGAGCGACCCGGCCAGTTCGCCGTCCGTTTCGGCGATCAGGTAAAAGCCCAGCGACGGATCGTCGAACACGGCCGACGCGCCGGGCAGAGCGTTCTCCTGTG
>CAVOCN010000026.1:0-10048 GCA_963694205.1 Dehalococcoidia bacterium
GGAGTATGATCTCGGCGTGATGGAAGACGAGGGCGTGGACCTCGTCTTCGCCCCCGGTACCGACGAGATCTACCCGGACGGCTTCGACACGACCGTTTCGGTGGGCCAACTGTCCCAACGCCTCGAGGGAGAGTCCCGGCCGGGCCACTTCCAGGGAGTCGCGACCGTGGTCTGTAAATTGCTCACGATATTCAGGCCTGACCGAGCGTACTTCGGCGAAAAAGACGCCCAGCAACTTCTCGTCGTTCGCCGCATGAATACCGACCTGGCCCTTGGTGCTGAGATAGTCGCTGTACCCACCGTGCGGGATCCGGACGGCCTGGCCCTGAGCAGCCGTAACGCCGGGCTCACAGGGGACGAGCGATCCGCTGCCCTAGGTTTGCACGCAGGCCTCGCCCTGGCCGTAAAGCTACGAACAGAAGGTGAGACCAACGCCGAAGTGCTCCGAGAAGCGATTCGGACGAAGATGAGCAAGCGCGGCGTGCGCGTGGACTACGTGTCCATCTCCGACCCGCAAACCCTGGACGAATTGGATGACTTAGGCAACGTCAGCGGGCCAGCCCTGGCGCTGGTGGCGGGCTTCGTGGGCGAAACGCGGCTGATCGACAACATGGCCCTGTAGCCGTACGATGCGGCCGATGGAAATCCTCCTCACCAACGACGACGGTATCCACTCCGATGGCCTGTGGGCCATGGCTGAAGCGCTCTCGGAAGTGGGCTCGGTTTTTGTCGTCGCGCCGGACAGGGACCAGAGCGGTATTGGCACGGCCCGCTCGCTGCGCTCGATGATACGCACCCACGACTTCGCCGCTCCGACTAGTGTCGCATCGGCGCTATCGGTGGAAGGCACGCCGTCGGACTGCGTCATCCTGGCGGTGGAATCTTTGCACCCCGGCGGTTTCGACATGGTGTTCTCCGGCATCAACGAGGGCGCGAATGTGGGCATGGACGTGCTCGCGTCCGGCACGGTGGGCGCGGCGCTGCAGGGTTACCTGCGCGGCATCCCTTCAGTCGCCATGTCGGTGACGGCGTTGACCGACCTGCGCCATGATGCCGCCGCAATAGCAGCGGGCGTGATCGCCCGTGCAATCGCCGAAGCTGAAGAGCAACCGCAGGCGCCGTTTCTCAACGTCAACCTGCCCAACGTCGGGGCGGACGAACTGGACGCCGTCGAGCTTACCGCTCTAGGGCCTAGAGCGTGGGCTGAAACTGTTGAGTCGCACCACGACGGCAAGCGCACCACGTTTTGGATAAAGCAAAACCTGCCCGTAGGGCAAGACGCACAGGCGGGCACTGACGTGTGGGCGGTGCGAAACAAACGGGTGTCGATTACGTCATTGAATGGATCGCTATCGTCTATTGAAGGGACCGGGCTGGTGCGTGACATTGCGTTGCGCGTAGCCGCCGGGTTGAACTTGGAGGCCTGATGGCAGCAGCAAACGACAGGATCGCGATAGTCGGGGTCGCCGAATCCGACCAGATCGGCAAGATTCCCGGCAAGTCGTCGCTTCAGCACCACGCAGAGGCGGCGTACAACGCGCTGGAGGACGCCGGTATAGGCATAGGCGAGGTCGATGGGGTACTGACGGCCGGGTACTCGTCGATGGTCCTCGCCGAGTATCTGGGTATTACGCCCAAGTACACCGACGGGACGGCCGTTGGGGGGTCGTCGTTCATAATCCATATCGCCCACGCCATGGCCGCGATTCGGGCAGGCTACTGCGAGGTGGCGCTGGTCACGCACGGTGAGGCGGGCCGTAGCCGCCTCACACGGCCGTCTCCGGACCCGGCGGAGCCCGGCCAGCAGTTCGAGGTGCCCTACGGCATTGTGAACGCGCCGGTGGCCTATGCAATGGCCGCGCGCCGGTACATGCACGTTTACGGCGAGGACAGGACCCGCCAGGGGCTGGCCGAGATAGCCGTGGCCACAAGAAAGTGGGCTCAACTGAACCCCAAGGCCTACATGCGCGACCCGATGACCTTCGACGACTACCACGACTCCCGCTGGGTTTCATGGCCGTTCCACCTGCTCGACTGCTGCATAGTCACTGACGCGGGCGGCGCGTACGTCATAACCTCGGCCGAGCGAGCGCGGGACCTTAAGCGTAAGCCCGTCTGGGTGTTGGGCGCTGCCGAGGGCCACGACCACGCCATACTCAGCCAGATGCCTGACATGACCAACCCCATCTCCCGTGAAACAGGGCCGCGCGCTTTGTCACGAGCAGGTGTCACGCACGCCGACATAGACCTGGCGATGATTTACGACTCGTTCACGTACACGGCACTAGTGACTTTAGAGGCACTGGGCTTCTGCGGACCGGGTGAAGGCCCCGACTTCGTTGCCGAGCAGCGAACGGCACCGGGGGGCGCATTCCCCATGAACACCTCGGGCGGTGGGCTTTCGTACACGCACTCAGGCATGTACGGCATGTTCCTCGTCTTAGAAGCCGTACGACAGCTTCGCGGAGAGACCGGTGACAGGCAACTGACGGACCCCAAGATTGCGCTGGTGAACGGCACGGGCGGCTACCTGTCGTCGACCGGCACGACTATTCTGGCGGTGGACTGAAATGGCCAATTACCAAAAACCCCTGCCCGCTCCTCAAGGCGAGTCGCAACTGTACTGGGACAAGGCGAGAGAGCACGAACTGTGGCTGCGCCGGTGCAATGCGTGCAACGAGGCCTATTTTTACCCCAGGGATATCTCCCCTTGCTGTTTCTCTAGAGACACCGAGTGGTTCCAGGCCAGCGGCAAGGCGTCCCTGTTCACTTTCACCATCGTTCATCGCTCGCCGTACCCCGGCTTCCAGGCAGATACGCCGTTCGTTACGGCAATCGTGGAGTTGGAAGAAGGCCCGATCATGGCCACCAACATTGTCGGTTTCTCCGGCGAGCCCGGCCCCGACGACCTGAAGATAGGGATGGCGCTAGAGGCGGTCTTCGACGACGTGACGGACGAGATCACCCTGCCGAAGTTTCGGCGCGCCTAACGGCCGCAAAAGGGCCTAGAGGGCTATCCGGGCCTCTAGATCAACTCTGCGATGGACCGGATGATCCGGTCCGGACGGCGAGGTGCGTCTTCGGGCAGGCCGGACCCGGCAAGG
The DNA here is from genome assembly GCA_963694205.1 of Dehalococcoidia bacterium. GTDB lineage: Bacteria > Chloroflexota > Dehalococcoidia > Lucifugimonadales > UBA2962 > CAUZIR01. Next base: position 3,105 of record CAVOCN010000026.1, read on the forward strand.
TCCACCCAGACGCCGTAGATTCCCAGGCGCATGGGCGCGAAGACATCAAACTCCAGGTTGTCGCCAATCATCCAGGTGTCTTGGGGCGTTACCCCCAGGCTCTCCAGCGCGTGCAGGTACACCTCTGGCTCGGGTTTGCCGACACCGAACGCGCCCTCTATCTGGACGTGATCGATGAGGCCGGGCAGACCAAGATGCTCCACCTTCATGCGCTGAATTTCTGCGGCTCCGTTAGTTACCAGGCCCAGTTTCACCCCGGCGTCTCGAAACGCCTGTAGCGTCTCTATTGCCCCAGGGAACGCCCGGGAGGCGGCCCAACGCAGGTCGGTCCACGCTTCAGATAACTGCTCGACGAGTTCGGGGGACTCTACGCCGATCATTTCCAGGCCGCCGCGCACGTTTTCCCGCAGCGCTTCTCTCGGGTTCAGGCGGCCCTTACGGTTGCGTTCGACGTCTCCCCAGAACCACACCCGGTACTCGTGAATGGCGGTGCGCAGGCGCTCCGGTGTGACGTCGTGGCCCATGGCGTTGAGCTGGGGCGCGAACCGGTCGGCCACCAGCACCCAACCCTCGGTCGAGGCGTCGGACGTGGCGAGGATAGTGTCGTCCAGGTCGAACAGCGCGGCTCTGGGCAAACCTCCCGGGGTCCCTACAAGAGAGTCGTCAGCCACTTCAGAGTTGGGGCAGCACTCGGGCCGCCAGTAGCTCGAGCGCGGAAAAGTCATCGTGGGCAAGATGCTGGAGCATGACACGGGACACGCCCTGTTCCGATAGCCTGCCAAGCTGATCCACCAGTTCGTCGGGCGTGCCGGAGAACCATCCGCCAGGGCCCCGGTGGTCGCCTAATAGGCTCGGGTTGCGAGGGTCGCCGGTCAGGGTTGGAACCCTGGCTTTAAGTTTTTCCATGCGAGCGCCCAGGTCTGCGTCGTCCACTCCAACTGCGAACGGGGCGGCAATGGAGCGCCGAATGACGCCGATGTCGCGGCCGACCGCGTCGCAGTGGCCCTGAAGGACTTCGAGCTTGTGTGCGTAGTTGGGGAGGTCGCGGCCGGTGACGTTCCATTCGTCGGCCAGTTCGGCGACTATTCGCAGCGTTCGACGTTCACCAGACCCGCCCACGAGCACCGGGAGCGGGTTCTGCGCCGGACGTGGGAGTCCGTGCACTTCCTCTGCCCGATAGTGCTTACCGTTGAAAGAGGCGGGGCCGTCGCTCCAGACGGCGCGGCAGTAGAGAATCGTCTCCCGCAGCCGGTCCATACGTTCGCCAATAGGGGGGAAGTCGATTCCGTACTCGGTGTGCTCGCCGTCGTGCCAGCCCGCGCCCACACCGAGGGTGAACCGCCCGCCGGACAGGTCGTCGATCTGGGCGGCTTGCCGGGCCAGCGCCGATGGGTGCCGGAACGTTACCGAGGCAACCATAGTGCCCAGCTCGATGCGATCGGTGACCTCGGCGGCTATGGCCAGGGAGAGCAGGGCGTCGGAAGCGGCGCCGGGCATTTGCCCGTACAGGGCAACGAGGTGGTCCGACCGCCAGAGAGAGTCGAACCCCAGTTCGTCCGCCGATTTTGCGACGTTACGCCACATGTCCCAGTCCAGGTCTTGCTGGGCTTCGATTAGTAAGCCGATTTTCAATTTATGAGTGCCTCAACTAGCGCTCTGGTCTGTGTCATTAACGGCTGTTTCGGCCTCGCCGCAGGGGAGTACTGCGCGGATGGTGTCGAACGGGTAGATGCCTGTGTAGTGGGCGTCGCTCCAGAGGAACTGAACGGCGTATTTGCCGATCATTATGTAGTCCTCGGCGCGAATGTCGGAAGGAACTGTTGCCGGGTCCAGTATTTTGCGCCTGCTCCACTCCTCGACGCACTCGGCGCAGCCGCAGTTGAGGCGAAGCTCCCTGGCCGGGTAACGGCAGGTCTGCCCGTCGCTCCAGTCAATTATCACGCTGTCATCAGTTAGCAGGACGCTGTCCGCCTTGATGTCGCCATTTGTCATTCGTTATTCCTCGTACGCCGATCCGCCGCCGCGGGGCGTGCTTCACCAATACTATCGCGGCAGGCCGGGCAAACGTAGGCCTCGCCGTTCCTTGTGGGACCGTGATTCACTGGCATATCATCGCCTGTAGGGTCATTTACAAGTGATGAGTAATTTGAACGATTTTCTTTCGGTGGCAGATCTTGAGGCGAGCCAGGTTGGCGACGTCGTAGTGGAGGCCGCCCAAATAAAGACCCAGATGAAAACCCAAATCAAGAACGGGGAGGACGTCCGACGCCCCCTCGAAGGCATGACGGTCGCGCTCCTGTTCGAGAAGCCTTCACTGAGGACCAGGGGAAGCTTTGAGGTGGGAATCCGGCAGCTCGGCGGAGACTGCGTCTACTTCAGCCCTGACGATGTGGGCCTGGGAAAACGCGAGCCGGTAGCGGACGTGGCGAGAGTGCTGGATCGGTGGTTCGACTGCGTGGTGGCGCGCGTGTTCTCCCACGACGCCCTGGTCGAAATGGCCGAATACGCCTCCATTCCTGTGGTCAACGCATTATCGGACGTCGAGCACCCGTGCCAGGCGATGGCCGACCTGCTGACGGTGCACGAAAAACGGGGAAGTCTGGCGGGCGCGAAGATCGCGTACGTAGGCGACGGCAACAACGTGGCGGCTTCACTTGCCATAGCCTGCGGCTCTGTAGGCGCGCATTTCACCATAGCCAGTCCAAAGGGCTACCAGGTGCCCGAAGGGCCCTGGTCACAGGCGCAGAGCCGGGCAAAGCGCTCTAGCGGCTCTGTAACGTGGATGGAGAGCCCACACGAGGCCGTGGTTGGAGCAGATGCCGTGTACACAGACGTGTGGGTAAGTATGGGCGAGGAAAGTGATGCAGCTACCAAGCTACAAGCGTTCAAGGGTTACCAGGTGGGTCCTGAGTTGATGGACCGGGCCGGGCCGAACGCGGTGTTCATGCACGACCTACCCGCACACGAGGGTGAAGAGATCGCCCCAGGTATGCTCGACCATCCGAGATCCGTCGTATTCGACCAGGCAGAGAACAGGCTGCACGCCCAAAAGGCCGTGTTGAGCCGACTGATGACCCAAGGGTAATTGGTGTAATTATGGTTAAACCTCTCGTAGCAATAGTTGGACGCCCCAATGTGGGCAAGTCCACCCTGTACAACCGCATTGCCGGGGACCGCAGCGCCATTGTGTCTGACGTCGCCGGTACTACCCGCGACCGTCTGATGACCGACGTTGAATGGGGCGGAACCGGTTTCGTGTTGATAGACACCGGAGGCCTCGAACTGGAGCCGACCCGGTCCACTCAGGTCGCAGGCCTGTCAGACGAAGTTCGAAACCAGGTCGAGGTGGCAATTGCCGACGCCGACGTCATAGTGCTAGTGGTGGACACGGTCGAGGGCGTTACGCCGGACGACGAGGATGTGGCCCAGAGCCTGCGCATGGCCGGCAAACCGCTGGTGTTGGCTGCGAACAAGGCGGACAACCCGCAACGGGAGAATGCGGCCGTAGAATTCCATGGGCTCGGCATTGGCGACCCCATCCCCGTTAGCGCGTACCACAACAGGGGCGTCGACGACCTTATGGCGGCGGTGGTCGAGGTTCTGCCCGAGAGCGACCCTGGGTATGAGTCGATGGCGGACCTGTCCCTCGCCATAGTCGGCCGGGCAAACGCCGGGAAGTCTCAACTCCTAAACGCCATTGCCGGTGAAGCGCGGTCGATTGTTAGCGACGTGCCCGGCACCACGCGAGACGCAATTGACTCGCTGATCGAACGCGACGGCACGTCTATGCTTTTGATCGACACTGCTGGCATTCGCAGGCGAGGTAGCGTGGAGCGAGGCATTGAGCGTTACAGCGTCTTGCGCTCTCACCGGGCCATAGAACGGGCCCAGGTGGCTCTACTGCTGCTGGACGTTACCGAACTGGCCACAGCACAGGATGCCCACATAGCGAGCTACGTGCTGGACGATTACCGGGGCATAGTGGTCGCCATCAACAAGTGGGACCTGGCCTCAAGCCTGGGCCTAAACAAGGCGGGCGCCGAGAAGTATGTACGGGAACGCATGAAGTTCCTGCGGTTCGCTCCGGTGCGGTTCATTTCGGCCCTGAAGGGTGACGGGGTAGGTGAACTGCTTGATGCGGCCATGGAGGTTCACACGCAGTGGATGAGAAGCCTGCCGCGCTACGACCTGCGCCGCACCATACTCAACGCCGTGGCCGACCACCCTCCGGCGTCTAACCCCCGGCACGGTCTAAAGGTTTACGGGGTTACCCAGGACTCGGTAGGGCCGCCCGGGTTCACCATCTATGTGAACCGCGCCGACTACGTGCACTTTTCCTACCGTCGGTACCTTGAGAATGCCATTCGCGAAGCCTACGGGTTCGAGGGGACGCCGTTCAAGATGCGCTTCCGGGGCCGGGGCGACCAGGAAGATTGATCGTCGTCGACTATGTGATTTTCATAGCGGTCGGCTACCTGATTGGTTCGGTGCCGTTCGGGCTCATTGCCGCGCGTATGGCCAGCGGCGTGGACGTGCGCGACTTTGGCAGTGGCAAGACGGGCATGACCAACGTCATCCGCACGTCCGGCAAAAAGGTGGGCATTGTTGTCCTGTTCCTGGACATGTCAAAAGCCGTAATTGCCATTGCCGTGGTACTCGCATTTTCCGACACACCGGGGTTGCAGTCGGCCGCCGGGTTGGCCGCGCTGCTGGGGCACAACTTCCCGGTATTCGCCGGGTTCAGGGGCGGGCGAGGCATTGCCACCGGCTGGGGGGGCCTGTTCATCCTGTCGCCGTGGGCGGGACTGATAGCCACCGGTGTGGGCGTGCCACTGGTCTTCGCGTCCAAATACGTCTCGGTGGGGTCCCTCGTCGGGGCGGTCGCCGGATGCGTCTCCCTTATCGTGCTGGCCGCCACCGGTGTTATCGAGACCGACTTCATGTGGTACGGCATCGTTGGAGCGCCAGCGGTAGTCATACGCCACTATGACAACATTCTGAGGCTACTCAGAGGCGAAGAGCGCAAGCTGGGCTCCAAGGCCGAACCTGTGCCGACTGGGCAACCCGCCGGACCGACCGGACCGGCAGAGGAAGCGGCTACCTAACCGATGACATCGTCGGCCGTCGTCGTCGGGACAACGAGCTGGGGGACCACCCTCGCGGTCCTGCTTGCACGAAACGGCATTCCAGTACGCATTCTGGCCCGGCACGATGCCGAGGCGGCCAGCATAAACTCCGACCGTGAGAATAAGCGTTTCGCGCCTGGGGTAACCCTGCCCGAATCGGTGACGGCGACCTCTTCCCCAACTGAAGCCCTGGCCGGGGCCGAACTGGTGGTGGTCGCGGTGCCGTCGCGAACTATCAAGGACAATCTCGCCCGGATCGCTGGCAACGTGGCTCAAGAGGCAACGGTGGTTAGCGCCACCAAGGGCCTGGAGATTTCTTCCGGCAAGCGCATGTCGCAGGTGATCGCCGAGGAGCTTGCCCCTGGCTGGAATGGACACATCTGCGCCCTATCTGGGCCTAACCTGGCGCGAGAGGTGCTCGCCGGACTGCCCTCGACCACCGTGGTCGCAGGCTCCGATCCCGAGGCCATGGCACGGGTGCAAACGGCGTTCACATCCCAGAGTTTCCGGGTCTACACCAATAGTGACCTGGTTGGCGTGGAGTTCGGCGGAGCGCTAAAGAACATCATCGCCATTGGCGCGGGCATCTGCGACGGGCTCAACCTGGGCGACAACGCCAAAGCGGCGTTCGTGACGCGAGGCCTGGCAGAAGTGGCGCGCCTGGGCGTGGCCGCGGGGGCTGACCCCATGACCCTGGCCGGGCTTGCGGGCATGGGTGACATGGTTGCCACCTGCTACAGCGACCTGAGCCGCAACCACCGCGTCGGCACGGAGCTCGCAAGCGGCCGTAAGCTACAAGAGATTCGCGAGCGTATGCAGAACGTGGCTGAGGGCGTGGACACCACGGCGGCGGCGGTGCGGCTTGCAGAGCGACTCGACGTAGACATGCCAATATCTCGGGCCATTAACTCGGTGCTCTTCGAGGGCGTCTCGCTGGAATCGGCCATATCGGAACTGCTGGGCAGACGCCCGGCGCCCGAATGGAGCGGCCTGGATTAGGGCCAAGGGCCCCTGACTAGGAGCAGCCCAACCCGGCGCGCATATGGGGCTTTTGCCCCGCTAGGAGTGGGCGGCCCCGTTAGGAGTGTGCGGCGAGAATGGCCAGCCAGTCCCCTTCCTGTCGAACTTCGTTTACACCGAGTCCTACATCCACGAGAGCCGCGGTCACCTCGTCGCCTCGCTCTTGTAAGATACCGCTAATGACGATGACGCCCCCGGGCTTCGCCGCACGGGCGAAGTGCTCTGCGTTGCCAATTATGACCTTGGCGGAGATGTTGGCGAAAACGAGGTCGTACTGCCCTGCGCCCGCACCGGTTTGGAACGTCCCTTCGACCACTTTTGCGACCGCTTCGACTTCGTTTGCCACGATGTTACGACCGGCTGCGATGACGGCGTCGGCCTCTACGTCGAACCCGAGGGCGCTACCGGCGCCCAGTTTTGCCGCGGCGATGGACAGGATGCCGGATCCGCAACCGACGTCCAGGACCGAGGCACCGGGCCGCACGAGCTCTTCGACCAACTTGAGGCACATGCGCGTGGTCGGGTGGTGCCCCGTCCCGAACGCGAGTCCAGGGTCGAGACGGATCACCTGCCGTGAACCGACGTCGGCCGGCTCGTCCCAGCTTGGTACCACCATCAAAGAGTCGCCGATACGCAGCGATTTCAGGTGGCGCTTGTATGCGTCTCGCCACTCGGTTTCTTCTATAACACGTTCGCATAATTTCCCGACCGAGGCCACCAGGGCTACGAGGCGAACGCCAGCGTCTATAGCCGCGCGCCGTCGGGGAAGCTTGTCGTCGTCCGGCAAGTAAGTGCGCA
>CAVOCN010000027.1:0-9569 GCA_963694205.1 Dehalococcoidia bacterium
CGGGTTCACGAAGATAGATGCTGTGACGAATTCGCACTCGGCCCTGGCCGCGCGCAGCAGCGCCACATGCCCGGCGTGCAGCGCGCCCATGGTCGGGACCAGGCCAAGGGGGTGTTGGCTGGCATTGAGTTCAGCGCGAAGCTCACCAGCAGTCTCAATGACCCGCACGACTACTCGCTTGCCTCGCCCTCTTCTCCGGCGCCATCAGAGGGGTTCTCATTGGCCGAGCCTGCATTCCCATGGCCCCCATCGGGCCTCATCGCCGCCACGACGTCCTCGGACACGTGTGAACTCTCGGCGTCGCCTGGGAAACTGCCGTCCTTAATGTCGGAAAAGTACGCCCCCAGCGCAGCGCGCATGTCGTCGGCCATGTTCGCGTAGCGCCGCGTGTGCTTGGGAATGAAGACCTCGAACAGCCCCAGTACATCGTGCAAAACCTGTATCTGCCCGTCGCAGTGGGGCCCGCCGCCGATGCCGATGGTTGGAACGTCCAGCGCTGCTGTGATCTCCCTCGCCACCTCGGCGGGCACCAGTTCGAGCACTACGGAGTAGACCCCTGCTTCTTGTAGCGCGAGGGCGTCGGTTAGAAGCCTCTGGGCTTCTAGGGGGCTCTTGCCCTGCACCTTGTAGCCGCCGAGCTGGTTCACCGATTGGGGGGTCAGGCCAATGTGGCCCATCACGGGAATCCCCGCTGCAATCAGCTTCCTTATGGTGGAAACCATGTGCACGCCGCCCTCGACCTTGACGCTCTGAGCGCCAGCCTCTTTCAGGTAACGACCGGCGTTGCGCACGGCATCCGGCCATCCGGTGTTGTAGCTGAGGAAGGGCATGTCCGCGACGATATGGGAGCGCGTGGTGCCCCGCACAACGGCGCGGGTGTGGTGAATCGACTCGTCCAAAGTCAGCGGCACGGTGTCTTCGTAACCGAGCATGACCTGGCTCATCGAGTCGCCCACAAGAATGGCCGGGAAGCCCACCTCGTCGACGATGCGGGCCGACGTGTAGTCGTAGGCGGTGATCATCCCGATCCTCTCGCCTCGACGCTTCATATCCTTGAGCTGGTGAATGGTTGTGCGCATCCGGTACCTCCTCCTTCTTCGCCCGAGTGAGGGCCTGCGCGATTGCTTGCCTAACGAGCCCGACGGCCCGCCCTGAACTAGGTTATTGGATTATCAGCTATGTACTCCTTGAGGAGTCGCTCAATCTCTTTTGCGTCGGCCGGGTCGGCCACGCCCTTCTCCAGTGCGAAAGGCAGACCGGCAAGCGCAGACGTCGCATACATTTGCAGCGCCTCAACGCTCACGCTCTTCATCGAATCGAGATGCTTTTTCACGGTACCCACGTCCCCTCGAACGTAGGGTCCGGCAATCCCGGCGGGGTAGCCATTCGTCGCGAGAATGTCTGCCACTCCCTTGAGTATGGGCATGAGCGACGAGTTGGCCTCGTTACGTGGCACCCCGAAGCGGTCCTCCCAAACCTGCGCTATGAGAGCAGCCTGCCCCATGAGCACGCCGCCGATCATCACCACAGATGCGTGGTAAAGGGGCTTGTCCTCTGAGCGCAGCGATATCGGGTTCCCGCCCAGGTCTGTGGCGACCTGCGTCAAGTACGTCTGCACGTCGCCAGCGCCTTCAATGCCGAACGTCGAGCCCGGCAGCGCCTCCAGCGCCGTCTCTACCGAGGCAAATGCCTGCAGAGGATGCAGCGAACCTACCTCGGCGCCCAGGGCCACGGGGCCCTCAAACACATCGAGCGACGTCACCCCGGAGCAATGGGCGACGCCCTGATCTGCTCGCCAGTTGATCGAGTCGGCAATCGTCTTGATGACCCCGTCGAAACTGGTGATGAACACGAAGTCGGCCTTATCGGCCGCGTCCTGTATGGACTCGTACGCCACGCAACCCTCAATGCGCCCGGCCAGGTCCTGCGCCGATGCAAACGTCCGGCTGGCCGAGGCCACCACGGGGTAACCCTGTCGCGAGAGGGCCACGGCGATGGTCTTGCCCACTGCCCCGGACCCAACGAACGCTATTTTGGAGGTCTTATCGAAAGTCATATTTCTATAGATCCCTGAGTGCTGGTACACCGGCCAGACCGGTTGCTTCGGTTACCGACCGTACCACCGCCGCCGCCACGCACATGGCCACCGCCGCCGTAATGCGGTCGAGGTCCGTCGGCGTAACCTCGTTGCCCGTGCCCGTGGCGAGCGCGAAGAACGTGTCCCCGTCGTGCACAGTATGGGCCGGGCGTACGGCCAGGGCCAACCCGTCGTGGGCCGCCGCCGCCACCCTTGCAGCCTGGGATTTCGATAGCGAGGCGTCGGTGGCGATAACGCCAATGGTCGTGTTCGTGCCCGCAGGCATTGCAGGGGGCTCCCAGTCCGGCGCGAGTATCATCTTCGTCGCGTCGAGCATATCGCCAGCTGTGTTGCGAGGCCCGACGATGAGTCGTCCCGACCCGGCGTCGTGTACGCCCCCGACGGCGTTGTTCGCGATTATCGCGCCCACCGTCGTGCCGTCCCCCAGCACCATCCCGGCGGTACCGACGCCACCCTTTACGAAGCCCGCCCGCCCCAGCAGCTTTGCCACCGTCGCACCGGTACCGGCGCCAACGCTGCCCTCGTCAGGCCGTCCATTTGAGGCGATGGCGCAAGCCTCGTAGGCGTCGTCGGGGCCGGGAATCGTAGGATCGCCAGTGCTGAGGTCGAACAGGATAGCCGCCGGGACGAGGGGGATCTTAATCCCCCGCGCGTCGTGCCCAATGCCGTTGTCTTTTAGGTAGCGCACCACCCCTTCGGCCGCGTTGAGGCCGAAGGCACTGCCGCCACTGAGTAGCACGGCCTGCACTTTTTGCACCGTTGAGCTTGGCCGGACCAGGTCTGTTTCACGGGTGCCTGGGGACGCACCGCGGACGTCTACGCCCGCGACCGCGCCGTTCTTGCACAGCACTACCGTGCAGCCGGTTGCCCCGTGCGCGTCGGTGTAGTGGCCAACGGTAATACCGGGAACATCGGCTATAGAGCCCCGGGCCCAGTTCTGAAGTTCGGTTTTGTCGTCAGTGGTCATTGCTCACCGTTCAAACCGGATTGGCTGCAAGAGGCATCATAAACAACGCATGAGGTCGGCGTCTAACTCCAGACCTCTAGACCGGTCCGTAGACTGGTGGCGTACAGAGGCCCGGTAGCGATCAGTGCTACAATCGGTCCTTCGACTCACTCCCTATCTTCGAGGTGAACTTTGCCCCATACACGAGGTGAACTTTGGTAGAAAGCGGCTCAAACTACGACCTTGTAATACTCGGCAGTGGGCCGGGAGGTTACGTAGCGGGCATCCGCGCGGGCCAGTTGGGAATGCGCACCGCGGTCATCGAACGAGCCGAGATCGGCGGCATCTGCCTCAACTGGGGCTGCATCCCCAGTAAGGCACTCCTGCGCAACGCCGAGGTACTCAGCCTGGTCAACGAGGCCGACCGCTACGGCATCGAAGTCTCCGGCGTCAGCGCCGACTTCGGGAAGGCCATTGACCGCAGTCGCGAAGTCGTCGACCGCCTCACCAAGGGCGTTGCGTACCTGCTCAAGAAGAACAAGGTCGACGTCATCTCCGGAACAGGCTCGCTAGTAGACGCTGGCACCGTACGAGTAGAAGGCGAGTCGCCGCAAACCCTAACGGCCAAGAACATAATGGTCGCGACCGGCGCTCGACAGCGCGGTCTGCCCAACCTGCCCATCGACGGCAAAGTGGTTATCACCTCCCGCCAGGCGCTTGAAATGCGCGAAGCACCTGGCCGGGTCGTAATAGTCGGCGGCGGCGCCACGGGAGCCGAGTTCGGCTACCTGTACAAGTCCTACGGCTCCGAAGTGACCATCGTCGAACTGCTTCCCCGCATGGTCCCACTGGAAGACGAAGACGTGGGGAACCAGCTAACCCGCTCGTTCAAGAAAATGGGCGTCAAAGTCATGACCGACTCCCAGGTACTAGGAATAACCACCGAATCAGGTGTGGCAAAGGTATCGGTGTCAAAAGGCGGCAACGAATCCGTCATCGAGTGCGACAGGGTTCTCGTCGCCGTGGGCGTGACTGGCAACATCGAAGACATAGGGCTTGAGGCCGCGGGCGTCCAGAGCGAGCGAGGGTTCATCCCGGTCGACGACGCCATGCAAACCAACGTCCCCGGTGTGTACGCCATCGGCGACGTGACCGGCAAGTTGCTCCTCGCGCACGTAGCGTCCGCTCAGGGCGTCACCGCTGTGGAGACCATGGCGGGGCTACAACCCCCGGCACTGGACTACGACCTCATGCCCAAAGCGGTCTACTCCCGGCCCCAGGTAGCAAGTTTCGGAATGACCGAGCAGGCCGCCCGAGAGGCCGGTCGTGAACTCAAAATCGGCAAATTCCCCCTGTCGGCCTCGGGCAAGGCCCTGGCGCTGGGCGAAACCGACGGCTTCATCAAGGTAGTCGCCGACGCCGAGATCGGCGAAATTCTGGGCGTTCACATGATTGGTGCCGAGGTTACTGAACTGCTCGGAGAGGCTTCTCTCGCAAAGTTGCTTGAGGGCACCACCACCGAGATAGGCTGGCTGGTGCATCCGCACCCAACCATTTCAGAGGGCCTTAAAGAGGCCGCCCTCGCCGCCGAGGGAGAGGCCATCCACGTTTGAGGCCTGACTACCCGGTGGCGACACCCGGAATGTCGCTGCGCTCACCATGAAAGTCGCTCCCAAAATAGACTCGGCGCAAGCCCGCGAGCTTTACAGGCAAATGCTGCTCATCAGGCGCTTCGAAGAGGAGTGCGGCGTGCAGTACATGCAGGGCCGCATTCGTGGCTTCCTGCACCTGTACATAGGTGAAGAAGCCGTCGGTGTCGGTGCCATCTCCGCTCTGCGCGACGACGACTACATCGTCAGCCACTACCGCGACCATGGGCACGCCATCGCCAGGGGACTGGACCCCTCGGCGATCATGGCGGAGCTTATGGGTAAGGCCACCGGCGTCAGTGGCGGCCGTGGCGGGTCAATGCACCTGTTCGACAAGTCGAAAGGGTTCATGGGCGGCTACGCCATCGTGGGCGGCCAGCTGCCCATCGCCGTTGGGCTGGCTCTGGCAATAAGCCAGATGCGGCAAGACCGTGTCGTCATCTGCTTTTTCGGCGACGGTGCGGTTAACGAAGGCGAGTTTCACGAAGCGCTCAACCTGGCTTCTCTGTGGAACCTTCCCGTAATCTTCATGCTCGAAAACAACCTGTACGGCATGGGCAGTCACATCGACCGCACCCACGCCGCCGGGCGAGACCTCTACACGTCTGCCGACTCCTACAACATCCCTGCCATGCAGGTGGACGGCATGGACGTCATGGCCATGCGCGAGGCCGCCGAAGAGGCGGTTCACCGGGTCCGGGCGGGTGACGGACCGGTGTTCCTCGAAGCCATTACCTATCGCTACCAGGGCCACTCCATGGCCGACCCGGTCAAGTACCGTGACAACAAGGAAGTAGACGAGTGGAGAGGGAGAGACCCAATCTCCCGTTTCGTCGACTTTGCGGTCGGCGAGAACCTCATCGGACCGGAAGGTCTCGCCGAGGTACAGGCCGAGGTCGAAGCGACAGTGGAAGAAGCCACCCGTTTCGGCATAGAGAGTGAGGAGCCGACTATCGAATCCATGTACGGCCACGTCTATGGCTGAAATGCAGCTTAGAGAAGCGGTGGCACAGGGGCTCAGAGAAGCCATGGACTCCGACGAGCGATTCATGATGCTCGGCGAGGACATCGGCGAGTACGGCGGTGCCTACGCAGTCACCAAGGGTTTCTTGCGGTCCTACGGACAGGACCGTGTTCGCGACACGCCCATATCGGAGGCCGTCATCGTGGGCGCGTCCGTCGGCGCCGCCATGGGTGGCATTCGCCCCATCGTCGAAGTGATGACGATCAACTTCACCCTTTTGGCGATGGACCAGGTGGTCAACCACGCCGCCAAACTCCGTTACATGTCCAACGGCCAGCTATCCGTTCCGATGATTCTGCGCACCGTTACCGGAGGTGGCGCGCAGCTCGGAGCCACCCATTCACAGAGCTTCGAGGGGTGGTACGCAAACGTCCCCGGCCTCGTGGTCGTGACCCCGGCCACACCGTACGACGCACTGGGGCTGATGCGTTCTGCCGCCCGTAGCCCGGACCCTGTCCTGTTCGCCGAGCACCAGTTGCTCTACGGCATGAAGGGCGAAGTACCGGACGAGTGGTACGAAGTACCCTTTGGCAAGGCCGATATACGTCGACAGGGCAGTGACCTCACGCTGGTCGGCTACTCACGCATGGCCAACGTCGCCGAAGAGGCGGCCGGTATCCTCGCCGAGCGCGGAGTCGATGCCGAAGTTATCGACCTTCGTACTCTTCGGCCTCTCGACATGGACACGGTAGTCGAGTCGGTAAAAAAGACCGGACGAGCGCTGGTAGTAGAAGAGAACTGGAAGACCGGTGGGTTCGCAGCCGAAGTGGCCGCCGGAATTCAGGAACGAGCATTCGACCATCTCGACGGCCCGGTTGGCCGAATTGGTGGAGTGGAAGTGCCGTTCCCCTACAATGGCCGACTTGAGGCGGCCGCCATACCCGACGCCGCCAGGGTGGTGTCCGAGGTATCGAATCTGTTCGGTATCTGACTTCTGAAGGCCAGGTTATGAGCGTGAAGGGATTGGGAGCGAGTAAAGATGGCAACTGAACTGACCATGCCCCAGATGGGCTACGACATGCAGGAAGGCACCGTAGTACGGTGGCTCAAGCTCGAGGGCGCGCAGGTCGAGAAGGGCGAAGTTATCGCCGAAATCGAGACCGACAAGGCCGTCGTGGAGTTCCAGTCCTACGCCGACGGCCTGCTCAGGCGCATCCTCGTGGCCGAGGGCGGCACCGTCCCGGTTGGCCAGGCCATAGCAGTGGTCGGCGAAGCGGATGAAGACATATCAGCCCCCGCATCTGCACCCGCACCTGCCTCTGGCGGCTCGCCAGAACCCGCAGAGTCCAACGACGCCGTGCCCCTGCCCCCAGCGAACTCAGCAGATGAGGCCCCCGTAGCCGATGCACCCGTAGCCGAGGCTTCGGATACGAGCGCCCCAGCCGCCGATGTGGGACGCGTGCGCGCCTCTCCTGTAGCTCGCAAGATCGCCGAGGAGCGAGGCGTCGACCTCTCCCAGATAGTCGGCACCGGCCCCGGAGGCCGCATCACCAGGGAAGACGTCGAGGGCTACGTGCCCGACCCGTCAGCATCTCCAACTTCGGCCCCGGCCCCGGCCGCTGCCATTCCCCTGCCTGCCCCAGGGGCCCCGGCCTTTGCCGCCGCCCCTGTCGCCGCTACGGGGACAGCCGGGGCCGCGCTGGAAGGCGACATGGTCCCCCTCAGCCGCATGCGCAAGCAGATTGCCAAGGTAACCGTCCGCAGCAAGACCGAGGCCCCGCACTTCTACGTCGCGGCCGAAGTGGACATGACCCAGGCCATGGAAATGCGCAGGCAAATCAACGCCAGCCCCGACTTCGAGGGCGCCAAGGTCTCGGTCAACGACCTCATACTGAAGGCCTGCATTGGGGCGCTAAAGGCCCACCCCAAGTTCAATGCCACGTTCACGGGGGATGGCATTCAGATGCACGAGCACATCAACATCGGAATGGCCATCGCCGAAGACGAGGGCCTGATCGTCCCTGCGATCCGGGACGCCCACGACATGTCTCTCAAGCAGCTTGCCATCGCCAGCCGGGACCTGGCCGTGCGTTCCAGAGGCGGCTCCCTGACGGCGGACGAATACACCAGCGGCACCTTTACCGTAAGCAACCTGGGCATGTTCGATGTCACCAGTTTCACAGCCATAATTTACCCACCTCAGTCGGCCGTCGTGGCCGTTGGCTCAGTGGCGAAAAAACCAGTCGTACGAGGCGACAAAATTACTGTGGCCGACATCATGACAGCGACGCTTTCAGCGGACCATCGCATCGTCGACGGAGCCGAAGGCGCACTGTTCATCGGCGAGGTAAAGTCGATCCTGGAAAATCCGTATCAGCTGCTCGTATAGCGAGCAAAGGCCAGTAATTTGAAACTGATTACCGAGCCCAGCGTCTACCTGACCACCCGCACCGCGGTTGACTGGGAGGCTATAGCCGAGTTTCTCGCAGCCGAGGGCGTTCCGCCGATACCGGACAGCATTCGAGCTGGCGAAGACGAGTCGGCCGCAGTCGTCGAGGTCTCCGCCCGCATGTGCTACATGAGTTACGGTCGGGGTAGACGCGACATCGCTGACTTCGTAAACAACCTGCTCGCATCAAAAGACGGAAGTGTCTTTGAACACGTCAATTACGGGTTCGTCGTCACCGGCGTATCTCGTAGCCTCACTCACGAACTTGTGAGGCACAGGGCCGGGTTTGCTTACAGTCAGCGCTCGCAGCGCTACGTGGACGAGTCGAGTGCCGCTTTCGTCGTGCCCCCTGCGCTGGCACGAGAGGTGGGCGACGTAGAGACGGCGTCCAAGGTGTTCGAAAAGGCAGTAGAGTTCGCCTCTTCCAGCTACGACGAACTGGTGATCGCGCTGGAAAAAGCGCTGCCAGCCGACCTGTTCGAACTCAAAACCGATCGGCGCAAGGCCATCAGGCAGGCGGCCCGGTCGGTGCTCCCCAACGCGACAGAAACCAAGATATTCGTCACCGCCAACGTCCGTGCTTGGCGTCACTTCATCGAAATGCGAACTACACCATTTGCAGATTGGGAGATACGCAACCTGGCACTGCGCATACTCGCCCTTTTGGGAGAGGAAGCGCCGCTGTTGTTCGGCGATTTCACCGTCGAACAGCTACCCGACGGCACCTCCGTAGCCTCCTCCAAGTACACCAAGGTCTAACACCTTTTTGGGCATTGGCTTGGGCAAGGGTATGGACCGGTTCGCGGGCAGGGTCGTCATAGTTACCGGGGCCAGTTCCGGAATTGGTGCAGCCACGGCCGAGGCATTCGCGCGTGAGGGTGCCGCCGTCGGACTGGCTGCCCGTCGACAAAAAGAGGGCCAGGCCGTCGCCGACCGCATCAACACCTCTGGCGGCCGCGCCATCTTCGTCCGAACCGATGTCAGCGACTGTGCCCAGGTTGAGAATCTCGTTGAGGCGACCGTCTCAGAGTTCGGACGCCTCGACTTCGGCGTGAACAACGCCGGGTCCGAAGGCGCGCGGGCACCGACGGGCGAGTATCCGTTGGACGAGTGGGACCGGGTATTCGGGGTGAACCTGACCGGGGTCTTCCTGTGCATGAAGTACCAGATTCCCCACATTCTTGACGACAATTCGGGTGGCGGCGCAATCGTCAACGTGGCTTCCGGCAACGGCCTGGTCGGCGGAGCCGGGGTGCCCGGCTACATCGCCAGCAAGCATGCCGCCGTGGGCCTCACCAAATCTGCGGCGCTGGAGTACGCACCGCTCGGCCTGCGTATAAACGCCCTGTGCACCTCCAGCGTGGCAACCCCAATGCAGGACCGCATATTCGGCGGCGACGCTCCCGAGATCATGGCAAAGGTAGCCGACATGCACCCCAGCGGCACTATCTCCACGTCCGAAG
>CAVOCN010000028.1:0-9321 GCA_963694205.1 Dehalococcoidia bacterium
CGCTCGTTGTTTTTGGTCATGAGAAACCCGCGGCTGCGGAACATGCGCTCAATGGTCTCCAGCAGGCCGGGGTCCAGCACGAGTTCGCGGCCAGAGACCTGGGCGATGACCTCCCGCGAGATGTCGTCTTGGGTCGGGCCCAGTCCCCCGCCGCAGATGACGATGTCGGCGCGGTCCAGCGCCCGGTCGATGACGTCGGCCATTCTTCCGGCGTTATCGCCGACGACGGACGTGTGGAACAGGTTCACGCCGAGGCTCGTGAGGCGCTGGGCCATCCAGGCCGAGTTGGTGTCGACGATCTGCCCGAGCAAAAGCTCGGACCCGATTGCTACTAGTTCTGCACTTGGCATTTATTGTCCTGAGTAATTGGGTTTGTTCGCTTCGTCTAGTGCGCGGCCCGCAGGAGGGCGGCTCCGTCGGACATGGCCTTTAGCTTTAGGTAGGCCTCGTCTATGTCCATGGGGTTTTGACTGGAGGGCGAGAAGCCGCAGTCGGGGTTGAGGGTGATTTTGTCGGGCGCGACGTACTGCATGGCGGCTTCGGCGCGGGCGACGACTTCTTCGGGAGTTTCTACATGCTTGTTGGTGTGGTCGATGATGCCCAGTCCGAGCAACTTGTTGGAGGGGAAGCGTTTCAGCGCTTCGATGCCGCCCGCGTCCGGTGTGGCAAGCTCGATGGCGAAGCGGTCGGCGTTCATCTGACCCAGCGCGCCCATGATGAGGTCGTACGGGCCCTTGGTGCCGTGCTTGCGGTTGAAGTGGGCATGGCACAGGTGCACAGACACCGGCACTGTCGCGCCTTCGACGACGGCGTTGACTGACTTTACGGACAACTCCATTTCGTGGTCGACGTCGGTTATGTTTTCCCGCTCGCGGTAGGACTCGTCCACCAGCAGCGCCAGCCAGGGGTCGTCCAACTGCACGGCGTCGACGCCCTCGGCCGTGAGGCGGGCCACTTCGTCGCGCACGATGGGTATGCAGGCGTCGATGAACTCTTCCCGAGTCGCGTAAGCGCCCCGGGAGTGCTCGGCCGTCCACATGCGGCGGCCGATGGTGTAGGGCGACGGTATGGCCACTATCACCTTCCCCGTGGCGTGGGCTTTGAGGAACCGGGCCTCATCTACGGCGACGGGCCGGTCGGCACTCAGTTTGCCGACGACCGCCGGGTAAGGCAGCGATGAGACTTTGATACCGGCCTCTTCGGTGTGCAGGTCGTAACCGAAGCCACCAACGGCGTCGGCGAAGACCTTTACATAGCTCTCTCGCCGCCACTCGCCGTCTGACACGTAGTCGAGCCCGGCGCGCTCCTGCATGGCGATTGCGGACGGCACGGCGGAGTCCAGCAGCTTATCTGCGTCCTTCCAGGTCATCACACCGGACTTGCGGTCTTCGATGAGGTCGCGCACCCACTGGGGGCGGGGCAGGCTGCCCACCACGTATGTCTCGAACCCGGCCTTACCGTCAGTCATTTGTCTCACCTGTTCTATGTGAAATACGGGCCTTTTATGAGGCAAAACTCGTTGCCTTCGGTGTCGGCCGCAATAATCATCGTCCAGTCGTCTTCGCTGATCGTCTTGACCAGGCTCCCGCCGAGTTCTTCGACGAAGCTCAACGCCTCGTCCACGTCTTCAACCTCGAAGTCCACGTGGATGCGAACTTTGCCGACCTTCGGCTCGGCCACTTGCTGCAACACCATGGCGAGGCCTGGCGAACCGTCCCACGGTGCCTTGCCAATGGTCTGGTAGTTGCCCCGGCGCTCACCAGCTTCCTCGCCGAGCATGGCCGACCAGAACGCCGACGCCCGATCCAGGTCGGTGACGTCGATGATGATGGCCCGCAGACGGCCGATGGCTCGCTTTTGAGTTTCTGGCGACACTTTAGTTGCCTCCTGCTTTCCAGCGCTCTACCGCCATCTCACCACGAGGACTGGCGGTTCGGCTTATCTCTACGTTCACGACTGTGGGCCTATTCGAGCCCAGGGCGCTCTGAAGCGCCGGGCCCAGTTCGTCGCGCCGGGTGACGTGGATGCCCTCGGCTCCTAAGCCCTGGGCAACGAGGTCGTAGCGCGTGGGCAGCAGGTCGGTGGCCACGACGCGGCCGTAGGCACCCAACTGGATTTGCCGGTCGATGCCCCAGGCGGCGTCGTTGCCGACGATGACCGTAATAGGGATGTTGTGCCGCACGGCGGTGTCCAACTCCATTGCGTTGAACCCGAACGCCCCGTCTCCGGTGACAAGAATTGCCTTGGATTCGGGCCGGGCCAGTTTCATGGCGAACACGGTGCCCATAGACGCCCCGAGCATGCCGAAGGTGGAGAAGTACAGGCGGGTCAACGGCGAGTTGGCGGGCAGGTAGGCCCGGCCGAAGTGGCAGAAGTCGCCTCCCTCGAAGGTGACGCCATCGGCGTCAGAGAGCAACGGGCGTAGTTCCTTAAAGATCGACATGGCGTGCATCGGCACCGTGTCTTCGTCCAGGGACTGCAGCCACGCGTCCATTTCCCGACGTTCGACGGCCATGCGCTCCAGCCACTCGGACCGGTCCGGCCCAAATCTGGCGGCCGAGGGGTCTGGAGCAGGGCCCGAGGCTTCGTCGGCTAGCTGCCCCAGCACGGTGTCCACGTCGCCTAATAGCCCCGCGTCTACGGGCCGATTGCGGCCGATCTCCCCGGGGTCTGGGTCGATTTGAATGATCTTCGCGTTGGCCCCAATAGTCGGCGGCAGGGCGTAGCCCATCGTCAGGTCTTGTCGCCTGCCCACCAGTACGACGAGGTCGGCCTCTGGCACCAGCTTCGCCGCCCGATTCAGGCCCAGGTCGTAGAACCCGCCGCACCAGGGGTGTTCGTCGGGTATCAACCCTCGTGCGTCGCCCTCGGTCATGACCGGGGTTCGCGTTATCTCGGCGAACCTTGCCAGCGCCTCGCCCGAGCGTCCGTATGCCGCCGCACTCCCCGCTATAGCCACTGGCCGTTGGGCATGGGCCATCAGTTCGATGGCCTGCCTCACGCCGGTCTGGTTGGCGCGAGTAGCCGGGGGTGGCTGGAGTGGCAGGTAGTCCAGGCCCGAGCCATCTACTTGTGCCTGCTGCACGTCGACCGGGACGGTGAGATGCACAGGGCCACGACGACCACTGAGCGCTACCCGGAGAGCATGGGCGACGGTGTCGGGTATGCGCCGGGGGTCGGTAACCATGGCCGACAGCTTGGTGACCGGTCGCGCCATACCCACCTGGTCAATTTCTTGCATCGCGCCCCGGCCCAGGTGGCTTAGTGGGGCGGAGCCAGAGATCGACAGCATGGGGGCCTCGGCGTGGAGTGCGTTGGCTAACGCTGGCACGACGTTGGCGAAACCGGGTGTGGTGGAGATGACGACACCGGGACGGCCTGAAATGCGGGAAAATGCGTCCGCCATGTGGGCGGCGGCCGACTCGTGCCTGGTGTCGATAAACCGGAACGGACCGTCGGCCATGACGTCGAGCAACGGCAGAACATGGTCCCCGGCTATGGTGAAGACCTCGACCACGCCCAGGCGCTCAAGCGTTTGGGCGAGTACGTGAGCACCGGTGAGCGCCCCAGAAGTGGCCATAGGATTGGATTCGGCAGGCATGGCGCCGCCATTCTATCCGCCTATGGTCGCCGGTGCTAAACTCGGGCCACTCTAAAGCGGAGAGGTACCGTGACCGCATCGCAAAACGGGGCCAAACCCGGTCCGCTGGCGGGCATTAAGGTCATCGACTGGACTATCTGGCAGTTCGGTCCGGTGGCCGGCATGATGCTCGGCGATCTTGGGGCAGATGTAATAAAGGTGGAGGCGCTACAGGGCGAGCCTGGCCGCGGTCTGTTCACCGTCAGCGGCATCGACCGCAGTCTGCCTGGCGGGCGCAACTCTTATTTCGAGGCCAACCACCGCAACAAGCGGGCCATCGCCGTCGATTTAAAGCACCCTGATGGTGTGGAGATCGTCAGGCGGCTGGTCGCCGACGCCGACGTGTTTTTGCAGAACTTCCGCAAGGGCGTGGCAGAGAGGCTGGGACTCGGCTACGAGGACCTGAAAACGATGAACCCGAAGCTGATATACGGGTCCGGCAGCGGATATGGGCCCGACGGCCCGGACGCGGAGAAGCCAGCTTTGGACACGGTAGGCCAGGCCCGCAGTGGCCTGATGTACGCCACCGGCCCTGAAGGGTCCGACCCCTACCCGGTGCAGGGCGTGGTGTCTGACCAGATAGGCGGGATTATGCTCAGCTGGGGGGTACTTGCTGCACTCGTTGCAAGGGAGAAGTCGGGTGTCGGCCAGCGCGTCGATGCTTCACACCTGGGTAGCTCGATATGGCTCCAGGGGCTGAGCGTGAGCATGGGCATGCTGACGGCCCACAAACCCGCCTCGGAAATTAACCTGACGGCCAAACCACCGAGAGCCCGGGCCTATAACCCCATTTCCAACTACTACAAGTGCAAGGATGGGCGCTGGCTCATGCTGGCCAACCTGGAGGCGGACCGGTACTGGCCCGCTTTCGCCGAGGCCATCGGGCTTGGACGTCTCGTAAAAGACCCCAAGTTCGTCAACACCGAGGCCAGGGCGGCCAACAACGAAGAGCTAATTCGCATACTCGACGAGACGTTCGCGACAAAGACGTTCCAGCAGTGGGACGAAGTGCTCGCAAAGAGCCCGGACCAGATCTACGCCCCGGTGCAGCGGCTCATGGAGCTATGGGACGATCCGCAGGTGCAGGCTAACGAGTACATCGTCGAGGTCGAGCACCCGACGCTGGGCACCGTGAAGCTGGCAAATCATCCCATTGGCTACAGTGAGACTCCCGCATCTATCAGGAGCCTGGCACCGGAGATAGGCCAGCACACCGAAGAGGTGCTGCTCGAGCACGGCTATAGCTGGGACGACATTGCCGCGCTGCAAGACGCGGGCGTGATTCCTTAGCCCAGAATAAGCCTCGGTCTGGCCCGGTATCCGGGCACCTAGTAGCCGGGCATGACGGGCGCCAGCAACCCTCCGTCGACGGGCAGGGCCGTCCCGGTTACCCACTGGGCGTCGTCGGAAGCGAAGAACACCGCCGCCCGGCCGATGTCTCGCGGCAGGCCCAGGCGGGGCAGCGGAGTCATCTTGTTCGCCAGTTCGACCTGGTCGGGCGTGAGTGCGTCTTGGATGGCGGTTTCTATGTACCCGGGGCAGATGGTGTTGGCGGTGACGCCGTCGCTCGCCGCCTCCACAGCCGTGTCCCTGGTCATGTTCAGCACGCCCGCCTTGGCCGACGCGTAGGCGGGTCCACCGCCGCCGCCGAACGAGTGCACCGATGCGATGTTGATGACGCGGCCTGCAGGCGATTGCCGCAGGTGCGGCAACGCGTACTTAACGCCCAGAAAAACGCCCTTGAGGTTGATGCCGATGAGGCGGTCCCAGTCTTCGGAGCTGGTGGTGACTGCGCCCGTATCAAAGTAGATACCTGCGTTGTTTACCAGTATGTCCAGGCGGCCGAAGCCGTCTATAGACGCCTTCACAAGCGCGCTGACCTGGCTTTCGGCGGAGACGTCGGCGGCGACGAAGATGCCCTCACCCCCGAGCTTTTCTATTTCGGCCACTGTGGGAGTGGTCGTGTCTTGCTCGTGATATTTGCCCTGTTTGGGCACCTCGGTGATGTCTGAGACGACAACCTTTGCGCCCTCTTGCGCTAATTCCAGGGCAATCCCCCGGCCAATGCCGGAGCTGGCACCGGTAACAATTGCCACTCTGCCTTTCAGTTTCATGCAGGGCTCCCGTTTCTCTAATGCTTGAGTTATTGGGCTGTGATGCCGCCGTCTATGACGACCTCGGCTCCGGTTATGTATGAGGCCTCGTCGGATGCCAGGAAGAGTATGGGCCCGGCGATTTCTTGGGCGACGGCGAGTCGCCGCAACGGCACTCGAGGTATCCGGGGGTCGGAGGAGCCGTCGGCCATGATCTCGGACACTACTTTTCGGGCTAGAGGCGTGTCGGTGTAGCCGGGGTGGACCGAGTTGACCCGAATGTTTTCGGCGGCGTACTGGATGGCCGCCGACTTGGTGAAGCTCCGGCTGGCACCTTTGGCCGCCGAATACGCCGTGCCGTGCGAGCCGCCTACGAGGGCGTCTATGGAGGACACGACTACTACGGAGCCGCCGCCCGCTTTACGCATGTGGGGGATGGCGTGCTTGGTGCCAAGAAAGACGCCCTTGGCGTGCACGGCCATCATGCCGTCCCATTCGTCGACGGCCGTGTTTTCCACGGTGCCAGCCGCCGCGGTTCCGGCGCAGTGGACGAGGATGTCCAGCCGGCCGTAGGTGGAAACGGCCGTGGCTATGGCTCGCTCCCACTGCTGTTCGTCTGTCACGTTGAGCGGCACAAACACGGCGCCGCCGGGGGTTCCCTCGGCCTCGATCTGGGCAGCAGTTGTCTCGCCCCGCTCGGTGTCGAGGTCGGTCACGATAACTTTTGCGCCCTCGCGGGCGAACAGACGGGCGCTGGCGCCTCCGATGCCCATCACCTCGCCCTCAATGCCGATTGCAGCACCGGTTATAAGGGCTACTTTGCCTTCCAGTCTTAATGCGCACATGTGGGTTCTCCGATCTCAACAGCCAACCCGTTTGGTTGTTATAAGGGGACTAAATGGAAAAAGCGACCGTTTTGGGACGGGCCGGGGCCATGTTAGCAGGGCGATGACGGACGTTTATCCGGTCTCTAAGCGACTGCTTGATCGTGTTCGGGGCGAAAGCGCCCGAAGCTTCGACTAAAGAGATTGTGAAGAGATTCTCACACTGGGTAGATTTTGCGAAGCGCCCACTCTATAATGGCCCGGCGTTTCAGGGGCGCCCTTTCCAGATAAGGCGGTGTCTGTTGAGGGGATGGCTGGAGGGTCCGGCTACCTCGCATTTGAGGGTTCAAGTGCCGGCTCCGCATCACGCAAGCCCCCTGGCTGCGCAGCACAAAGTGGCTGACGCGTCAGGGAGCATTTTGTTTTTAGGACAAATCTGGAGCCGTCGTTCCTAAGGAGTGGTATTTAATGGCTGAAAGATTGCTTGAGGTCAACGACCTCGCAACCTATTTCTTCACTGCTGATGGGGTGGTGAAGGCCGTCGATGGCGTCAGCTACCACGTTGACGAACGAGAGACTATCGCCATCGTAGGCGAGTCGGGCTCCGGCAAGAGCGTTAGCGCTTTGTCGGTGATGCGGCTCGTGGCGAGTCCTCCCGGTCGCGTGGTACATGGCGAGATCAAGTTCGAGGGCAACGACCTGCTCAAGTTGTCCGACGCTGACATGCGGGATATTCGTGGCAACGACATTGCCATGGTCTTCCAGGAGCCGATGACGTCGCTGAACCCGGTGCTGACCATCGGGTACCAGCTGACCGAGGCCCTCAGACTTCACCTCGGCATGAGCAAGCGCGAGGCTAACGACCGGGCGGCGGACCTGCTTCAAATGGTCGGCATTCCCGACTCGGCGCGGCGTCTGAAGGACTACCCCCACCAGTTCAGTGGCGGTATGAGACAGCGGGTCATGATCGCCCTGGCGGTCAGCTGTAACCCCCGACTGATCATTGCTGACGAGCCCACCACGGCGCTCGACGTAACGATTCAGGCGCAGGTGCTTGAGGTGATGAGGGACCTGGCCGACCAGTTCGGTACGGCCATCGTCATAATCACCCATAACCTCGGTGTCGTGGCCAGGTACGCAGAGCGAGTCATCGTCATGTACGCTGGGCGCATTATCGAAAGCGGTAAGGCGGCCGACGTTTACCACGACCCCCAGCACCCGTACACACTTGGGCTTCTCAAGTCTGTACCGAGGCTGGACGAGGACAGGCCGGAAAAACTTGAGGCTATTGAAGGCTTGCCGCCGCTGGTGGTGGACCTGCCCGATGCCTGCGCTTTCGCGCCGCGGTGCAATTTCGTAATAGATAAGTGCCACGAAAAGATGCCGGACCTCGTTGAGACCAAGCCCACGCACTGGGCCCGCTGCATTAGATCTGCCGAGCTGGAAGGCCTGCAGAAGGCTAAAAACTAGTTCCCAACTGCAGCAAGCCCTCCGGCGTTGTATAGCTGCAGTTCATCCGTCAAGGTGACAGGACTGAGGTTCAACCTCAGCATGAGAGGTGATAGATGGTGGAAGAAACCACAGTAGCTGACGAGACCACCGGGGCGAAGAACGCTCCGGCCTCAGCAGACTCCGGCCAGAGAGGCTCTGACTCCGACATTATTGTCGAGGTCGAGCATCTTAAGCAGTACTTCCCGATTACCGCAGGCATGCTGTTTTCCCGCCGGGTCGGGGACGTTAAAGCGGTAGATGACGTGAGCTTCTCCATTCGCCGGGGTGAGACCCTTGGCCTGGTGGGGGAGTCCGGCTGCGGCAAGTCGACTACCGGCCGTTCTATTCTCCAGCTAAATACGCCCACCGAGGGTGTCGTCAAGTTCAACGGCGAGAACATTGCCGGTTGGGGTACAGGGAAGATGAGGCCGCTGCGCAAAGAGATGCAGCTCATTTTCCAGGACCCTTACAGCTCGCTTAACCCACGAATGACCTGCGGCAGCATTATCGGCGAGCCGCTCATTGTCCACAGCCTGTCCGAGACCAAGAACGAGTACCGTGAGCGAGTCGCTCACCTGCTCGAAGTGGTGGGCCTGAACCCGTTCATGGCCGACCGCTACCCGCACGAGTTCAGCGGGGGTCAGCGTCAGCGCATCGGTATTGCCCGTGCCCTGGCCGTCAGCCCCAGCTTCATCGTCTGCGACGAGCCTGTCTCGGCCCTGGACGTTTCCATTCAGGCCCAGGTCATTAACCTGCTGGAAGATCTGCAGGAGCAGTTCGACCTGACGTACCTGTTTATTGCCCATGACCTTTCGGTGGTCAGGCACATCTCGGACCGTATCGCGGTGATGTACCTGGGACACATCGTGGAGATTGCGGACCGCAACGAGCTTTACATCAACCCGCTGCACCCGTACACGCAGGCGCTACTGTCGGCGATTCCGATTCCGGACCCGGTAATTGAGGCGACGCGTGAGAGGATTATCCTCGAAGGTGACGTGCCCAGCCCGTCAAACCCGCCCGCTGGCTGCGTGTTCCATACACGCTGCCCCATTGCAATAGAGGACTGCCAGGCCGCTCTTCCCAAGTTGCAGGAAGTTGCGCCCGACCACTGGGTGGCGTGCATCCGAGCGGACGGATACAAGAACTAGAGGTACGAGAACTTAGCGGGAAACCAGGCGAAAGCTAATAACGAAGGGCCCGGCAAACGCCGGGCCCTTTTTTTGTGCTTGCTAGATTGCCGCTCTGCGTACGGTGAGGCTGGCGGGCTTGG
>CAVOCN010000029.1:0-9192 GCA_963694205.1 Dehalococcoidia bacterium
GTAGGCGACGTGGACCCGTCCCCTGAACGGAGCGAGATGATGCTCGCAGGTGGAAGCGAAGGTGATGTTGTCGACGATTATCATGTCGTCTGAATCGGCGGGGTAGTCGTCCTCGTCGAGTTGGAAGATGACGCTGAGGTGCTGTTGTGCGTCTTGCTCGGCGCCCTTGGTGTAGTCGAGCAGCGCTTTGGCCCACCGCTCCGGGGTCTTTGTCAGGCCTTCACGGCAGGGGTCTTCGCCGAGTAGTTCCAACACTTGCCTTAAAAGCGGCTTGAGCGCCTGGACCCGGTGGCTGTTGTCGAGTTCTCCATGTCGGGAGTCCGGCATGTTCACGCTACCTCTCTTGTGTTTCTTCCACTTCTACTTTTGCTTCTTGCACTTCTCTCTTGGCTAGCAGGCTTGCTGTCCGGGCTCCCGTTCCGGTTTGGGAGGGCGTACTTCGCGCTGTCGTGACATCCGGCCTGGTCGAATGCCTCGCGCCGCTCTCTGCACTTGTTGCACGCCCCACAGTGGACGCCCCCTTGTGGGGACATGCACGTGAGGGTCAGGCCCAGGGGTAGCTGCGAATAACGGCTCACCAGCTCGGCCTTGCCCATGCCCCGAAACGGGGTCTCGATTGTCAGAGGGTGACTCAGCGCGCCGGACAGCAACCGGGCGTAGTCTTCGAAGAACTCGGGCGTGGCGTCGGCAAAGGGGTTGCAGTCCAGGGTGCCCATTGCGATTGTGTTGACGCCGTGGGTACTGCACCAAACCGCTGCCAGGCCGATTAGCATGACGTTGCGGCCCGGCAGGTAGACGGCCTCGTCGGGCTCGTCGTAACCGGGGACCTGGCCGCTGAGGCTCCAGTGGTCGCCGTAGAGGGTCTCGCCGCCGACGGACAGTTCTACTATCGGCTCCAGCCGGATGCCCCGGTTGACCATCGCAGCCACGAACGCGTTCAGGGCCGCCAGTTCTTGTTGCTCCCACGGCAGACCGGCCCGGACGTATATGGGGTGCACCGGTCCGCGCCCTGCCATAAGGGCCAGGAGCGCACCACTGTCCAGGCCGCCGCTTACCAGCGCCGCTGACGCGCTCACCTCGCGCTCTTATCTGCGGGCCCATATGTCGCGTAGCTGGAGGGTGTTTCCCACAATCGCACCTGCGTGACGTTCAGGCCGCTGTCTCGTGCGACGTTGAAGACGGCTTTGGCGATGTTCTCGGCGGTCGGGTTCTCGGCCATTACGTAGAGGGGCTCTCCAGCGGCTTTTAGCGTCGCTAACAGCGGGTCGCGCTCGCATAGGATCATGCGGTGGTCGAGTTCCGAGTCTATCCACCCTTTGACGACGTCTCGCACTTCGCCGAAGTCGACCACCATTCCCAGGTCGTCGAGAGAGTCGGACGCTACGTCTACTTCCAGCCGCCCGTTGTGGCCGTGCAGGTAGCGGCACTTGCCGTCGTAGTCGACCAAACGGTGCCCGTAGCAAAAGTCGATTGTCTTGGTGACGCTGTGCATTTTCACTTACCTGGCCCGGCGAGGTGGCGACCGGCGTCTACCCTGATGGTTTCTCCGGTTATGGTTTCACTCTTTAGCAGGGTCGCGACCATCTCGGCGATTTCGGCTGCGGCCGACTCTCGTGCCAACGGGGCGTGCGCTACCACGTCACGCTCCCAAGATGCCGGGTCGATGTCGGGAGGGCGCATGGTCGGGCCGGGGGCGATGGCGTTGACGAGGATGCCGCTGGGGGCCAGTTCTACCGCGAAAGCCCGGGTCATGAAGTCTATTGCGGCCTTGGCGGTCATGTAAGGCAGGTAGTCCCTGTACGGGGCGTGCAGGGCAGCCCAGTCTGCGAAGAATACTATGTGGCCCCGCGTCGGACCGGCGTTAGTCATCATCGCCCGTCCTGCGTGTACGCCCAGCAGGTAACTCCCCCTGGCGTCTCCCATGGATCGCTCCCAGGCGGCGGTGTCGAGGTCGGCGAACGGTGTGCGCGGGAACCCGGCGGCCAGGTTGACGGCGAAGCGCAGGCCGCCCAGATCGTCGACCGCCGTCCCGATGGCGCGCTCCACGTCGGCCTCTTTAGACAGGTCGGCCTGGATGAGTGTGACTTTGTCGGTGCGCTCGGCCAGGTCTCTTTGTAGCGATTGCGCTTCGGCAATGGAACTGCGGTAGACGATTGCGATGTTCGCCCCTTCGTCTGCGATACGACGCGCCACCAGCGCGCCGACCCTTTTTGCACCTACGATTACGGCCCCCTGGCCCTGAAGGTCAAGCATGGGAATTCCTCGTGGAACGGGTAGGTTCCGGCTACAAAAACCGGGGGTCCTCTCGACTCAGACTTGGGCGATTACGGCCTCCATTCTAACACGGCCAGTGTCCACGAAGACGCCCGTTTCGACGTCAACACCGTGGCCCCCGAGCCGCCGACAGGGAGCCGTCATAAGCGTGCGAGCGGTCTGGTACTATCCGAGTCCCCCCTCACCCTAGGGGCTTTTTCATGCGATGACTCAACACGATCCCAACTGGTACACGTCATTTTTCGGACCCGACTACCTGGAGGTATATGGGCACCTGTTTGCCCGCGACTCTTCGGAGGCCGAGGCCGGGTTCGTTCGTAGCGCCCTGAAACTTAGGCCGGGCGAAAAGGTGCTGGACCTTTGCTGCGGCCAGGGCAGACACGCTGTTCGGCTGGCCCGAGAGGGGCTCGCCGTGACGGGCCTGGATATGACCGAGAGCTACCTGGAACTGGCAAAAACTGCTGCCGATAAGGCCGGTGTGGAGTTGGATCTCGTGCAGGGGGACATGCGCGAACTAGCCTTCGAGGGTGAGTTCGACGCGGTCATAAACATGTTCACGGCCTTCGGCTATTTTGACGATGAGGCAGACGACCAACGTGTGCTGGATGGGGCTGCGCGGGCGCTCAAACCCGAGGGCCGGATTCTCCTGGACTTGCTGAACAGGGACTGGGTGGCGGCCAACTACGTTCGCAGCGAACGGCGGACCGGCCCCGACGGCACGGTGTTCGTGGAGGACCGTGAGTTCGACTCGGTGTCCGGCCGAAACCATGTGGAGTTCACCATCATTGATCCGGATGGCACGGAGAGAACGACCGGTCACCACATACGCCTGTACGTGGCCACTGAGATGTCGCGGATGCTCACAAGAGCAGGACTTACCGTTCAGCGTATCTATGGGGGCTACGAAGGCGAGCCGCTGTCGGTGGAGTCCCGGAGGATGATTGTCGTGGCCACGAAGCTGTAATAGCGGTAGCTGAAATAGCCGTACCGGTGCTAGCACCATGCCCACTCGACCGACCGGGGCCTGGCGGTGCCTGGCCTGGTGGAGGCCGAGTTACCCGACATCGTGATTCTCGATCTGGGACTGCCGGACGTGGACGGCCTTGACGTTCTTCAGAACCTGCGCAAGACCTCTGATGTTCCCGTCATCATCCTGACGGCCAGGGCAGGTGACTCCAGCCGGGTCAAGGGCCTGGAACTTGGCGGTGACGACTACGTGGTCAAACCGTTTTCACCGGCCGAACTACTTGCCCGCATGAACGCCGTGTTGCGCCGAAGCGCTGCCGCACATGCGTCGGGCAAGGTGGTTGCTCGCGACGGGCTGCACATCGACATTGGCAGTCAACGCGTCCGCATTGACGGCAAAGATGTGAGCCTCACGCCCGCAGAGTGGAACCTGCTCGCTTACCTCGCGACCAACCAGGGGAAGATTATCTCCAACAACGAGTTGGCCGAGGCTGTTTGGGGATCTTCTTATATTGAGGACTCGGCCATACGTATGTGCGTGCGCCGCCTGCGCATAAAGCTCAACGACGACCCACGCGCACCTCGCCTTCTGCACTCGCACCGGGGTCTGGGCTACAGCTTCGACCTCGCCAGCTAGATCGGCTGGCCTTTTTGGGGGCCCGAAATGGGCATACTTGCATGAGCAACATGTTTGCTCCCCCCGAAGCTTGGGTGCTACCATCCGGAAATGTCATTGACGCCCGATAACCCCGATAATCGCCCGTCCCACAACAGTGCTGGGGACAGTGCTGGGGACCGGCGTGCCACGGCGTGGCGGGCCTTTCTGAGGGCTCACGCCACCGTGATTGGCGAGCTAGAGCAAGAGATGGAAGAGGGCGAGGGTTTGCCCCTTACCTGGTACGACATTTTGGTGAACCTGGAGTGCGCGCCGAACTGTCGTCTACGGATGCAGGCACTGGCGGATTCCATCTTGCTGAGTAGGAGCGGCCTGACCAGGCTGCTGGACCGTATGGCCACGGCCGGGCTGGTGCGGCGAGAGCCCTGCTCGGAAGACCGCAGGGGCACCTACGCAGCCCTGACCGACCAGGGCAGGCAGGCGCTTGAAAAAGCAGCGCCGGGACACCTGGCCGGTGTGGACCGCCACTTTCTTAGCAAGCTCGGGGACGACGACATCGAGGCGCTCATACTCGCGTTTGGCAAGGTGGTGCCTCAGCGGGAGCCAGAGCCAGTGGGTCCAGTGCGCACCGGAGCCTTGCACAGCCTTTGAGCCCGCAGGCCCCGGCACCCAGTGGATTCTCGGGACAAGACACATCCCCTGCAATAGAAGTGTTCGGGATGGGCAAGACCTACGGTTCGGTCGAAGCGCTCAAGGGCGTTGACCTGTCCGTGCCGTATGGCAGCATCCGAGGGCTTTTGGGCCCCAATGGCGCTGGCAAGACCACGCTGGTGCGCTTGCTTACTACCCTTTTGAAGCCGAGCTTCGGTAGCGCCACGGTCGATGGTTTCGACGTGGTGAAGAACGCCTCGCGTCTGCGCCGGGTGATCGGGCTAGCGGGCCAGAACGCCGCAGTAGACGAGAACCTGACCGGGCGGGAGAACCTGACCATGGTCGGGCGGCTCTATCATCTCGGCACCACTTATTCACGGGGCCGGGCCGACGAACTGCTGGAACGCTTTGCCCTGTCGGATGCGGCCTCGCGCAAGGTCAAAGAGTACTCGGGAGGCATGCGGCGACGTCTCGACCTGGCCGCCAGTCTCGTAGCGAAGCCCGCAATATTGTTCTTAGACGAGCCGACGACGGGCCTGGACCCGCGTAGCCGCCTGGAACTTTGGGACGTGATTCGCGAATTGGTGGACGAGGGCACTACCGTGCTGCTGACCACCCAGTACATGGAAGAGGCCGACCGACTGGCCGACGTCATTACGGTCATAGACCGGGGCTCGGTAATAGCCGAAGGCACGTCAACAGAGCTGAAGGGCCAGTGCGGCGGTACGAGGCTAACTGTGCAGGTGGCCGACCGGGGCCGGGTAGAGGAGGCGCGCACCGTGGCGGCGGCGGTGGGCCTGGACACACCGGTGGTGCAAGAAGACATCGGCCAGGTGGTGGTGACGGTCGACGGCGGCGCAAGTTCCCTTGCAGAAGCCGTCCGAAGGCTGGACGCTGCTGGCATCTCCATTTCCGACATTGGCCTGCGAGCCCCGACGCTCGACGACGTGTTTCTCGCGCTTACGGGCGAACATATGGAGGGAGACGGCGCCGAGAATCAGCCCACAGGAGTGGGAAGCTGACGAGCCTAATATCCGAAGTACGCCAGCAAACCGTATGGACTTTTACCGACAGCTGGGTGATAGCCGAGCGCAACCTGTTGCGGTACCTGCGGTCGCCCGACCTGCTGGTGTTCTCCACCATTCAGCCGGTCATGTTCGTGCTGCTGTTCAACTACGTGTTTGGTGGCGCGATAGGCCAGGAG
Organism: Dehalococcoidia bacterium; assembly: GCA_963694205.1. Taxonomy (GTDB): domain Bacteria; phylum Chloroflexota; class Dehalococcoidia; order Lucifugimonadales; family UBA2962; genus CAUZIR01. The sequence continues at coordinate 5,712 of CAVOCN010000029.1, forward strand.
ACCGGCGGGAACTACATTAACTTCCTGCTCCCCGGGGTTATCGTGCAGACCTCTATTTTCGGGGCCACACAGACCGGCATCGGGCTGAACGACGACCTGTCGAAGGGCCTCGTTGACCGGTTCAGGTCGCTGCCTATGGCCAGGTCTGCTGTGTTAGCCGGGCGCATCATCGCCGATACGGTGCGCAACCTGTTCGTCATAGTCCTGATGATCGGCGTCGGGTACGCCATCGGCTTCCGCTTCGAAAACGGCCCCATTTCGGCCGTCGGCGCAATTGGCATGGCCACCGCATTCGCAATGGTCTTTTCCTGGATATCGGCGTTCATTGGCGTCAGCGTAAAGTCCGTCGAGGCCGTGCAGGCAGCGAGCTTCACCTGGATATTCCCGCTCACGTTCCTGTCGTCGGCGTTCGTGCCGGTGGGCTCCATGCCCGGCTGGTTGCAGGCCTTCGCCAAGGTCAACCCCATGACCCTGGCGGTCGATGCAATTCGCGGTATGTCGATAGGCGGCCCGGTCGCGGAGCCCGCCTGGCAGGCGGGCATCTGGATGGTCGGAATACTGGTGGTGTTTATTCCCCTGGCGGTGAACCGTTACCGGCGGGCGTCGTAGTCAGCCTCACAGAGTCCAACTAGATTGCCCGATTTCCTCATTGCGTTCGGTATTGTCGCGGTCGTTCTCACCGTAGCGTCCCTGGTGTCCGGGCTGGTGGAACGAGCGCCCATCTCGTTCCCCATCTTGTTCCTCGGTTTGGGGTTTCTCGTCGGGGAGAAGGGGCTGGGGGTGCTGGAGATGGGCCCTCACGACGAAACGCTGGAGATCGTCGCCACGCTCACTCTTGCACTGGTGCTGTTTCTGGACGCCGTTCGCCTGAACGTGCGCGACCTGGGACGTCGATGGCTGGTGCCGTTTCTCATACTGGGGCCGGGTACGGCGCTCATCATCGTGCTCGGCGCTGTGCCGCTCGCCCTCATGCTGGGGTTCGGCTGGATACTGGCGTTCATTGGCGGGGCGGTTCTCGCCTCGACGGACCCGGTGATACTGAGAGACGTCATTCGCGACCGCCGCATACCCCAGTCGGTGCGGCAGGTGCTGAAGATCGAGGCGGGCATGAACGACCTGGTCGTGTTGCCGGTGATTCTCGTTTTGATAGCTGTCTCATTGAACGAGGTCGGCGGTACGCTTGGCTGGCTCGACTTTATGGCCAGATTGCTGTTGCTCGGCCCGGCCATAGGGTTCGCCATTGGTGGGCTCGGGTCATGGCTGATGTCGAGGGTTGAGAAATCGGTAGGGGCACGACGGGAGTACCAGGCGCTGTACGGCGTCGGACTCGTGCTGGCTGCTTATACCGCCGCTACTGCTGCTGGGGGCGACGGCTTTTTGGGCGCGTTCGCGGCCGGTGCGGCGGTGGTGCTGCTGAACCAGACGCTGTGCGACTGCTTCCTGGACTACGGAGAGGTCACCTCGGAGATGGCGATGCTGCTGGCGTTCGTCCTGTTCGGGTCGATGCTCTCAGGAATACTTTCAATGGCTGATCTTGGCCTGTCGCTGGCCCTGGCGGCACTCGTCATATTCGGCATTCGCCCGCTGGTTCTGGGCGCGGTTCTGTCCACCGCGCGCATGAGCTGGGGGGCGCGGGGGTTCATTTCCTGGTTCGGGCCGCGCGGCCTGAACTCGCTGCTACTGGCGCTAATAGCCGTGGCCGCAGGCGTGCCGGGCGCCGAAGTTCTGATGGCCACGGTCGGCATTGTGGTGCTCGCCTCGGCGGCCATTCACGGCGCGTCCACGACGCCAGTTGCGCTGTGGTACGAGCGACGGGTTAGCCGCGAAACCCTGGAAGAAGAACGAGAGACGACCGCGGCCGGGTTATTCGCCCACGAAGAGGACACGGTTCACCGCATTGGCCCCGGAGAACTAAAGCAACGAATGGACGAGGGCAAGCCAACGGTGGTTCTCGACGTGCGGTCCCGGTCGGGGTACGAGGCCGACCCGTCCCATATTCCCGGCAGCGTACGGGTGCTGCCCGACGAGGCCCTCGATTGGGCCCATGCCCGCAACCAGGACGCTGAGGCGACAGACGAGAGGCCCCTCATCGCCACTTACTGTGCCTGACACGACGAGGCTACCAGCGCCCGTGTGGCGCAAACGCTGAGGGGAGAGGGACTGGAGGCCGTTGCATTGGAGGGCGGCATTGCTGCCTGGCGGGACCTTTACTCCGTAGCCGAACCCCAGGTCCAGGCAGCGCTCTAAGGCCAGATTCCGGGCAGAGGCATCAGCTTCGTATCACCGTTCTCCACAGTTCGCGCGGGCCGGGCCGCTTGCCGTACATGAGCAAGTAGGCACGGAAGACCTTCGGCACCGCCAGCAGCATGATCGCCACCGACAGGGCGAGAATGCCCAGGCTGGTGGCGATTTCCCAGGGCTCTAACGAACCGGGCCCAAGCCGCACCATTAGTGCGATGGGTGCGGTGATTGGGAAGAAGGTGAGGAACCGAGTGGCCAGGGTGTCGGGGTGGGAGATGATGAATGTCATCCCGTAGACCGGGATGAGCGAAGGTAGCGTCACCACTACGGATAGCTGCTGCGACTCTTTGGCGGACGAGGTTATCGAGCCCAACCCCGCGAGGATTGTTGCGAACAGGAGATAACCGAGCAGGAAGGCCGCCAGGCCAATGGCGATTAGGCCCGGGTTGGGCACCGATAGGTTCACGTCTGGCAGCAGTGATGAGGCCACCTGTATAACTACCAGGCCAGCGACCACCCAGATGACGATCTGGCTAAGCCCGGCGGCACCGATCCCAAGTATTTTGCCCACGAGCAACTGGCCCGGAGTCACCGAGGACAGCAGAACTTCCATTATCCGGTTCTCTTTTTCTTCTCCAAGCCCCTGGATGAGAAAGCCGCCGCTGAAGGTGAGCGAGATGAACAGGAGGATGCCGAGCACCATGAAAAATAAGAGCCTGCCTCCGTCGAAGTCTCTTATTACCCCCTCTTCGTCGAGCCTGACGTTAGAGAGAGACAGAGGGTTTTTAAGCCGCTCAACGGTGGTCGCTTCCAACTCTCCGGCGGCCAGGTTGTCGAGCAAAAAGCTTTTCAACGCCGCATCCCCGGAAGACCCGTTCACGTCGATGCCCTGGCTGACCTCGTAGCGCTGAACGACCCCGGTGGCCATGTAGTCGTGCGGAATTATGAACAGCCGGTCGACGCCCTCGTTCAATAGCGCCTCAATGGCCTGCTCGGGGTCGTCGAACAGGATGAACTGGACGGGCTCTTGCGCCCTGAATTCGGTGAATAGGCCGGTCATGTCGATGTACCCTGCGCGAACCTCGCTGGGATCATCGTCGCTGCCCTGTACGGCTCCGATTATAGCGACGACCACGAAGGCTATTAGCGGTAGCGCCACGGTGACGACCTGGAAGATACGTCGCCGGAGAGTGACCGTCAGTTCATGCGCTGCGATGGTGGCTATGGGGTTCATGAGTCG
>CAVOCN010000030.1:0-9181 GCA_963694205.1 Dehalococcoidia bacterium
CCTGTTCTTCTTCTACGAACTCAGCGTTCTGCCCATGTACTTGTTGGTCGGGATTTGGGGTTCCAGCAGCGACTTCAAGACCTTCATCCGCACCAAAGATTACGCGGCCATGAAGCTAATGCTGTACTTAGTGGCTGGAAGCGTTCTTATTTGGATTGCGCTGCTGGCGATATTCACCGAGGCGGGACTGGGCACGTTCAATATTCCCGCGCTGGCCGACGCGGAACTTTCGCGCAACTTCCAGCTGATTTTCTTCCCGTTCCTGATGGTCGGGTTCGGCATTCTGGCCGGACTCTGGCCCTTCCACACCTGGTCTCCCGATGGCCACGTGGCGGCGCCGACGGCGGTCAGCATGGTGCACGCAGGTGTGCTTATGAAGCTGGGGGCGTACGGCATTATCCGGGTGGGCCTGTACCTGATGCCGGAGGGTGCCGACGAGTGGATGCCGGTGCTGTTGGGGCTGGGAACGGTGAACGTGCTGTACGGGGCCATTTCGGCCCTGGGTCAGCGCGACCTCAAGTACGTTATCGGCTATTCGTCCGTCAGCCATATGGGTTTTGTGTTGATGGGAATAGCCACGCTCAACCCGCTGGGCATGTCCGGCGCGGTCCTCCAAATGTTCTCCCACGGAGTGATGACGGCCCTGTTCTTCGCTGTTGTGGGCATCATCTACGACCGCACGCATACCCGCGACATTGGTGTGCTCAGGGGGCTGGCCAAGCGCATGGGCTGGACGGCGTCGCTGTTCGTCGTTGCGGGTCTGGCGTCGCTGGGGATGCCGGGCCTTTCCGGGTTCGTGGCGGAGTTGTTGGTGTTCATGGGCCTGTTCCAGACCTACCCGATACTGGGCGCACTCGGCGTTATAGGCGCGGCGATCACGGCCGTTTACATGCTGAGGTTGCTTTCTACGGTCTTCTTCGGCGAGTCAGACGACGCGCATTGGGCGAGCTTGCTGGACAAGAAGTTCGAGAAGGCACCGGACGGCTGGCGCATTGAGCGTGGGTCGGCGCTGGTACTGGTTGGATTCATACTGCTGGTCGGCCTGTTCCCGTTCCCGTTCATCCGCGTGATCGATAGCGGCGTGTCGGACATTCTCGCGGCTATGGCCCGGGCCCTATGAACAACTTCGCGCTGTTGCTACCCGAGATTCTCGTCGCCGCTGTCGCGTTCGGAGTGCTGACAGTCGACTTCTTCCTGCCCGCCAGCAAGAAACACCTGCTGGCGTACCTGGCGGTGCTTGGACTCGGCGGTGTGCTGGCCTTCACGCTGGTGTACATGTGGGGCGACGTGGACTCGCTGTACGACGGCATGATCCGGGTGGACGGCTACGCCCTGTTCTTTAAGGCGTTCTTCATAATTTTGGGCGGGTTGCTAATCCTGGCGTCGGTAGACTACGTCCGTAAGCACCTGTCACACGCCGGGGAGTACTACGGGATCATCGTGTTCACCGTGGTCGCGATGATGATGATGGCCAGCGCGGCCGAGCTTCTGACGGCCTACATAGCGCTGGAACTGCTCAGCTTCGGGCTTTATGTGCTGGTGGCGTACGACCGCTATAACCCCAAGTCGAACGAGGCAGGGGTCAAGTACATTATTCTGGGCGCGCTGTCGTCGGCGATTTTGCTGTACGGCATTAGCCAGGTTTACGGGCTCCTGGGCACGACGAGCTTCAACGAGATTGCCGCCGCCCTATCGAGCCTGGACACGGTCAGCCCCGGCCTGCTTATCGGCATAGCAATGATCGTGGCCGGGCTGGCGTTCAAGGTGGCGGCGGTGCCGTTCCACATGTGGGCCCCGGACGCCTATGAGGGCGCGCCCACGCCCATTACGGCTCATCTCGCAGTGGGCTCGAAAGCGGCGGCGTTTGCGCTGATGCTGCGGCTGTTTTCCGAAGCGCTGATGCCGATAGTGCAGGACTGGCAGATTCTGCTGCTGGTACTGGCGGCGCTGACCATGACGGTCGGCAACCTGCTGGCACTGGTACAGACGAACGTGAAACGGCTGCTGGCCTACTCGTCTATCGGCCACGTGGGCTACTTGCTCATGGGTGTGGCGGCGCTCGCGGGCATTAACGAGCGCGGTGACGTGGACCTTTCAGTGTCCCACCTCGTCTCAAACGGCATCATGTTCCATCTTGTCGCGTATGGGGTCACCAACCTGGCGGCGTTCCTGTCGGTGTCGACGCTGTACCGGGAGGTCGGGCGAGAAGACGTCTCAGGGCTGGCCGGTGCCGCTCGGCGACAACCACTGGTGGCGATGATCTTCGCGGTGTCGCTGTTCTCGCTGGCCGGGCTGCCCATTTTCGCGGGCTTCACCAGCAAGTTTTACCTGTTCAACGCTGTCGCCGCGCAGGGCCTGCTATGGATAGTGGGCCTGGCCATATTCATGAGCCTAGTTTCACTGTACTACTACCTTCAGTTGGTGCGGCAGATGTACATGAAGGAACCCACCGACCCCGAGCCCATCCGGGTGGCACCGGTGACTCTCGTCACGCTCGTGGTGCTACTTGGCGCGATGGTGGTGATCGGCGTCTACCCGGCACCTTTCATGGAAGCCATTCAACACGCTTCGGACGCGCTTTTCGGCACGGGCCTCGCCGCCCAGACGGTGATTGTGCCCTAGGTCAACGGGTGCCTCAGACGGTCGCCTACAGTGTGACTGCAAAGTGGTGTTCGATCTGGCGCTCGTGCTGGTCGATGGACAGCTGACACAGGTTCCACCCGATGGGGTAGCCCACTTCAGGGTCTTCGGCGCTGAGAAGTACGAATGCGTCGTGGTCGGCGTCGGCGCAATTGCAGACGATCTCTTCGTCTTCGAAGGTCTTGACCCGCATTAAGGGCACGAGTTTTTTCAGCTTCGAGGCCGGTACGTCCCAAAACAGGCCCTGCCCGTCAATCTCCTCGTGCCCTGCGGATTCGGGCTAGGCCGACGGTCAAGACGGCACTCGCTTGGAAATTTAGATGAGCGCCCGTCGCCGTCGGTTCACGGGCCTATTGAATGGGCCTGTTATCGCGGCGAAAAACCGGGCTGCTTCGTAACTCCGTGCCCGGCACGATAAAATGGCTGTCGGCCCGTTAGGAGGATTCCTCACGGGTCCTTTTTGAGCTTAAATACCTGAACACCGATTCGGGCAGCACAGTAACAGAGGAGCGGCGCATTACATGAAACCGGACCTGGAGGAGACCGACGAGGGATACGGGCGGGCGATGGTGGTGGTGGCTCACCCGGACGACGCCGAGTACAGCTGCTCGGGTACCGTCGCGCGATGGGTTCGAGAGGGGTGGGAGGTAACTTATGTGCTGTGCACCGACGGGTCTAAAGGGACCAGCGACCGCTCCATAACATCCGAGCAACTTACGGCTACCCGCTACGAGGAACAGCGCAACGCCGGCAAGGTGCTGGGCCTTAAGGACGTCTCGTTTTTGGGCCACCCGGATGGCTATTTAGTGCCCGACCTGAACCTGCGGCGGGACATTGCGCGCGAGATACGCAGGCACCGGCCTGGCGTGTTGCTCTGCCCTTACCCCATGCGCAACCTTGACGGCCCATACGCAGGGAATCACCCCGACCACATCGCCGCGGGTGAGGCCTCTCTGGCCGCAGTGTTCCCTACGGCCAGGGACCATCTGACGTTCCCAGAGCTAATTGAAGAGGGCTTTGAGACCTGGGCCGTGCGCGAGGTGTGGGTAATGGGCCACCCCAACCCCGACGTATTCGTGGACATTACCGAGGATTTCGATACGTCGGTGAACGCCCTGCTGGCGCATGCCTCGCAGATACCGTGGTCTTCCGATGAGACTCGCACGCGCATGGCCGACTGGAAGCGGCTGCGGGCAAAGGGTCGCGGCATTCAGTACTCGGAGAACTACCGGCGAATAAGCTACCGGTTCTAAGGCTGCTAGGGCGCGATGCCCTGGCAACTCCGAGCAGCTAGCAAGAGAGGCGACGAGGAGGGACGATTAGCGGCGAAATCGTGTGGACGGACGCGACCGAACTGGCCAGGCGTATCCGGGCGAAAGAGGTTTCCCCGGTCGAAGTTGTCCGCGCCTTCCTCGACCGGGCTGATGCGGTCAACCCCGGCGTCAACGCCGTGGTCGTCGATGCTCCGGACGCGCTGGACAGGGCACAGGCAGCCGAACGAGCCGTCGTGTCTGGCGATGCGCTGGGCCCGCTGCACGGCGTGCCGGTCACCATTAAAGACTGCATTGACACGGCGGGCGTTAGAACGACCAGAGGGTCTCTGCTGTTCAAGGACCGGGTGCCCGATGCCGACGCGACGGTGGTGACGCGCCTGCAAGATGCCGGGGCGATCGTCATAGGCAAGACGAACATGCCGGAGTTCGCCCTGGACGCCGATTCTTCCAACCGTGTGTTCGGCACCACCAACAACCCCTGGAACCCGGACCTCAGCGCGGGCGGCTCCAGCGGTGGCGAGGGTGCTGCGATAGCCGCCGGTATGTCGCCACTGGGCATGGGCAGCGACGTGGGCGGGTCTGTTCGCATTCCCGCCAGCTTCAACGGCATTGTGGGTCTGAAGGCGACGCACGGCCGCATTCCCCTGACGGGTCACTGGCCCGACATTATGCTCGCCTCGATGCACGTTGGACCCATGGCTCGCAGCGTGCGCGACATAGCGCTGGTGCTGCCCGTTGTGTCGGGGCCAGATGGCATTGATACGTTAGCGGCCGAGGTCGATCCGCCTGGGCCGATAGACTTGGACGGCCCGCTCACGGGGCTAAGGGTCGCGTGGAGCCCGGAGGCCGGGTACGCGCCGGTTGACCGCGAGGTACAGGCGGCGGTGACGGCCGCCGCAGCGCATCTGGCCGCACTTGGCGCGCAGGTGGAACAAGTGAGCCTGGACTGGCTGAGCAAGCACAACTACCAGGTCGAGCACATTCACGCCTTCAATTACGAGGCGGTACCGGCTATAAACGAACTGGCGAAGGGGCGCCTGGACGAACTGGCCCCGGCAACTATGTGGTTTGTTGAAGAAGGAGCGCCGTCTGACGAGCGCTACGCCCAGGCGAGGTCGCGGATAGGCGAACTCATTGCGGACACGGCCAGTTTCATGGGCACCTATCACGCCATGCTGGGGCCGACGACGCCGATGACGGCGTTCCCGCACGGTAAGCTCGATCACCCAATAAACGGCCTCGTGGTGCCCAAGTTCCACGTCACCAAGAACACGTCCCCGTGGGACTACACCGGATCGCCCGCGCTGTCGGTGCCCTTCGGCTGGAACGGCGATGGTATGCCCATCGGCGTGCAGCTCGTCGGCCGCCACTTCGACGAACCGACGGTATTGCGACTGGGCGTGGCGCTGGAGACCGGGGCTCCCGACCGTCATCGCCGACCGCCGCTGTAGCTGGCGGCCGACGGGTACGCTAGAGCTATGAAGATCTCCGAGATCCTGGCCACGAAGCGGACGCTGTCGTTCGAGTTTTTCCCTCCCCCAGGGCGCAGCGGCATACCGGGCGTTTTCGAGACGATGCGCCGGTTGCGCGCCTATAGCCCCGACTTCGTGTCGGTGACGCACAGTCCGGACGCAGCCCGCAGGCCGCTGTCGGAGGAGGTGGCTTCGCGAGCGGAAACGGCGACGGGCGCGACAGTGATGGCGCACCTGACGTGCATAGGCCGAACACGCGCCGAGATTGCGACGGTGCTGGAGGAGCTAACGGCATCTGGGGTGAAGAACGTCATTGCCCTGCGGGGTGACGCGCCTCGGAACGACCCGGATTTCGACGAGGCGAACGGAGAGTTCGAGTCGGCGGTCGACCTGGTGGACTTCATAAAACGCCGCTTCGACATGTGCGTGGCGGCGGCGTGCTACCCGGAGGGGCACCCCGACGCCGCCGACCTGCAATCGGACGTGGAGCACGCCAAACGCAAGGCTGACGCCGGGGCAGACCTGTTCATCACCCAGCTATTTTTCGACAACGCCGACTTCTTCGGGTTTCTGGAACGGGCTGAAAAAGTGGGAATAAGCGTCCCCATAATCCCCGGCCTGCTGCCCATCATCGGGGCGCGCCAGGTGCGGCGCTTCACCCGCATGACAGGGTCGCGCATCCCGGCCGAATTAGACCGCCGGATAACCGAGCACGAAGCCGACAATGGCGCGGTCGCCAAATTGGGCGTCGAGCACACTACGGCGCAGCTAAGCGAGCTGCTAGAGTCCGGCGTGCCCGGCGTCCATTTCTACGCTCTCAACCGCACCCACTCGGTATCGAAGGTGCTGGAGAACGTAGGCATCGGCCCCCGAATTATTCCCTAGCCCAATCCTCTAGCTCTGTCCCGGCCCCCCTGACGAGAGCCCCTAGTCGGCGATGGTCGTACCGGCCATGTCCTCGATGAAGTTGGCGATGGCGGAGTGGTCGTTCTGCGCCTTGCCATCGTTTACCAGGGAGCCCACGATCTGCTGGACGAGAGCAGTAAAGGGCAGCGGCACGGCCAGGTCGGTGGCGGTGAGTAGCGCGTTGCGCAGGTCTTTTTGGTGCAGGCCAATACGGAAGCCCGGCGCGAAGTTGCCAGCCATCATCATTGGGCCTTTTGCATTAAGTACATTACTGCCGGCGAGGCCGCCCTTGACGGCGTCGAATACCTTTTGGGGGTCGAGGCCAGCTTTCTTCGCCAGCACCAGCGCTTCGCTGACCCCGGCGATGTTCACCGCGACCATGATCTGGTTGGCGAGCTTGGTGGTGTTGCCCGCGCCGTAGTCGCCGCACAGGACGGCGCTGGCGCCGAGCGGCTCAAACATGGGCGCTACGCGGTCGAACACGGCCTGCTTGCCACCGACCATGATGGCCAGGGCGCCGGAGATGGCCATGGGCTCGCCTCCGCTCACCGGGGCGTCGAGGAAGTCCACACCCTTGGCCTCGCATGCGGCGGCAATTCTCTGGGAGAACGCGGGGGCTATCGAACTCATGTCTACTATGACCGAGCCGGGGGCCGCGCCCTGGAGCACGCCTCCTTCGCCGAGAATGACAAGCTCGGAGTCGGGGCCGTCAGGAAGCATTGTAATGATGACGTCGGCGCCAGCAGCGGCTGCGGCGGACGATTCGACTGAGGACGCGCCCGCGGCGACCACGTCGTCTACCGCCGGTTGCACACGGTCGTGCACCGTGACGTTGTACTCGGCCTTTATAAGGTTCTTGGCCATCGGCTTGCCCATGATGCCGAGCCCGACGAATCCGACGTTTTTGATGTCCGACATGTGCTGCTCCTCATTCGCCCTTGTCTGGGCTCACTTTTAGCTGGTGCGGGGTCGGCCCCGTTTTGACCCGTGTTTGGTGACTGGAAACCGGGCCAGATTATAGTAGATCGATGCCAAACATAGCACTGGTCCATTCACATGAGCCGACAATTTATAACGAGATTGCCCGACACACGCCCGATGGCTTCGACACCGTGGGCATAGACGTACGGAAAACTCTCGACGAACAAATAGCGCTGGCGGCGAGCACCGAGTACCTGATTCTTTCGGGTACGAAGTTGCCCGACGAGGTTCTCAAAGCGTCCGGTCCCCGGCTGCTCCAGATACTCTCGGCGGGTTGGGATTTTCTGAATTCCAGCCTGATTAGCGAACTTGAGATACCCGTGGCGAATAATGGCGGGGCCAATTCTTGGGCGGTGTCGGACCACACGATGCTGCTGCTGCTGGCCGTCTACCACCGGTTGGTCGAGGCGGACGCATCGACACGATCGGGAAATTGGGGCGCCCCACTAGACGGGATGAACGCCTTCGAATTGGCGGGTAAGACGGTCGGGGTTCTCGGCATCGGCAACATAGGCCGACAGGTCGCTAAGCGACTGCGGGCGTTCGATGCCGAAGTGCAATATCACGACGTGTATCGTTTGACGGGAGAACAGGAGCAGACGCTGGGGCTGACCTACGTCGGCATCGAGGAGCTATTCGAGACGTCCGACGCGATAACCGTGCACGTGCCTCTGGTGCCCCAGACCCATCATCTCGTCAGCAGAGAGCTACTTGGGTTGATGAAGCCGACTGCCGTGATCGTCAACACGTCTAGAGGCGCGCTGATAGACGAGGCCGCTCTTATTGACACGCTGGGGAACAATCGCATTGCCGGGGCCGGGCTGGATGTGTTCGAGATAGAGCCGGTGGAGCCCGATAACCCGCTGCTCAAGATGCCCCAGGTCATCGTGACGCCTCACAGCGCTGGCAATAATTGGGATGCGTGGTCGCGCCGCGCCGCCTTCGGCTACGCCAACGTCGCCCGCGTGCAGCGCGGCGAGGCGCCGCTGGGGCTGATTTCGTTCTGAGCAGGCCGTATTCGCCATTGAGAAACGAACATGAATAGACGATATGAAAATTGCTGGTGGCCTGTGGGGGCTTGCTGGTGCACAATAACCCGACCATGAAGATGACCGGCGCACAAGCGCTCGTACGCCAATTAATCGCTGAGGGAGTGGACACCGTGTTCGCGCTGCCCGGCGTGCAGGTCATGGCCATTTTCGATGCGCTGCATGAACACCGCGACAGCATCCGGCTGGTGCAGGGGCGCAGCGAGATGGCGCTCACGCACATGGCGGACGGCTATGCCCGGGTGACCGGTAAGCCAGGCGTGGCCATTGTGGTGCCGGGACCGGGCGCACTGTATGCGTCAGGGGGCCTGGGCACGGCGTACGGGGCGTCTTCGCCGGTTTTGCTTGTCTCCGCCCAGATACCTAGCGATGCCCTCGGTAAGCGCCGGGGCGAGCTACACGAAATTGAAGACCAACTCGACGTATTTAAGCCAATTACCAAGTGGAACGCCCGGTCAACGCAGGTTGCCGAGATACCCGGCATGGTGCGCGAGGCGTTCGACCAGATGGGCACGGGCCGCCCGCGCCCCGTCGAGATAGAGATACCGACCGACACGCTGTCGGCTTCGGATGTCACAGACATGGTCGAGCCGGAGCCGGCTGTGCGCATGGCACCCAAGAACGCGGACATACGCAAGGCCGTGCAGGCGCTGGCATCGGCCGAGTGCCCGATCATATTCGCCGGTGGCGGCACCGCAATTTCTGGAGCGTCCGGTGAGCTGACGGCCCTGGCCGAAACGCTGGGCGCACCGGTCATGACGACACCGCAGGCCCGCGGCGTCATAGACCCAGATCACCCGTTGTACCTGGGAGTGAACTACGCGCAACTGACACCGGGTACTGAGGTGATGGAGTACTG
>CAVOCN010000031.1:0-9102 GCA_963694205.1 Dehalococcoidia bacterium
CGAGTATCCGCGCTGCGGATTCTCGGGCGAACATTCGCATGTCGAGCGCTACCTGGTCGTTCCGAGACCGCGCGGTGTGCAGCTTGCCCGCTACGTCGCCGATTTTGTCGGCCAGCCGTCGCTCAATGTTCATGTGCAGGTCTTCGTACTCGGACCTCCAGGGGAACTCACCGGCGGCTATCTCGTCCCGAATCTCGCTCAGGCCAGCGACGATCTGAGCGGCCTCGTCGCCGCTAATGATGCTCTGCCGGCCAAGCATGCGTGCGTGCGCTACCGACCCGGCGATGTCGTGTTCGTATAGTCGCCGATCATAGTGGATCGAAACGGTGAAGTCGGACGGGCCGTTCTTCATCATCTTGCTTGCAACCTACTCCCCAGCGGGCCCTTCAGGGTCTGGGGCGGGCCTTTTGGGCACGAGAAAGCGGCGCCGCAACGTGAGGACGGTCTCGTCCTTCTGGTTGTAGCCCCGGGACTCCATGTAAATAATTCCTCTGTCGTTTCGGCTCCGGGTTGGCGTGGTTTCCAGTATTACGCTCTCGGCGTAGATGGTGTCGCCCTGGAACACCGGCGCGGTGTGCTTGATCGACTCGTATTCCAGGTTCGCAACAGCCTTGCCCGACGTATCGGGCACGCTCATGCCGACGACCAGGCTCAGTACGAGCGGCCCTACGACGAGAATTTTCCCGTGCTGGTGTTCGGACATGTAGTGCTCATCAATATGAAGCGGGTTGGTGTTCATGGTGAGCAGCGTGAATATGTGGTTGTCGGCCTCGGTGATGGTCTTGCCAGGCCAGTGGCGATAGGTGTCGCCGGGGGTGAAGTCTTCGAAGTATCCCCCGTACGAATCCCTGCGGTCGAATATTCTTCCCTCTGTCACGTAATCACCACCTGTGCCTAGTTAGACCGCTTGCGCGCTTGCGTGCCCGTTGCTCTTTATAGCTTATACCCGTCCAACAGGCGCCTTGCGATGAGCAACTTGAGAATCTCGTTGGTGCCCTCGCCGATGATCATGAGAGGGGCGTCCCGGTAATAGCGCTCTATGGGCAGGTCCTTGATGTAGCCGTAGCCGCCGTGCACGCGCATGGCGTCCATGGTCACCTGGGCGCAGGCTTCAGAGGCGAAGTACTTGGCCATGCCCGACTCCAGGTCTGCCCTTTCGCCCCTGTCTTTCTTGGCGGCAGCGTCATGCGTCATCAGTCGGGCCGCATGAATCTTGGTGCCCATGTCGGCCAGCGTTAGCTGGATGGCCTGGTGCTCGGCGATGGGTCGCCCGAACGTGTGACGCTGCTTGGCGTAACGCGCCGAAGCGTCGAAGGCCGCCTGGGCCACGCCCACCGCACGGGCCGCGACGTTTATGCGGCCGCTCTCCAACGCAGACATGACCTGCCCGAAACCCCTGCCCTCTTCGCCGCCAACCAAATTGGCAGCTGGCACCCGGGCGTTGTCAAAGATCAATTCAGACGTGTCTACGCCCCTGTAGCCGAGCTTGTCGAGCTTGCGGCCAACGGAGAAACCCTCGGTCGGCTTCTCCACGATGAAGCAACTCATGCCCCGGTGGACTGGGTCGGCGTCGGGGTCGGTCTTGGTCAGCACCGCGAAGCCGCCGCCGTTGGCCGCGTTGGTTATGAACAGCTTTGAGCCGGTGATGACGTAGTGGTCGCCGTCCCGCCGCGCTATTGTCTGCAGCGCCTTAACGTCGCTGCCGCCGCCCGGCTCGGTGAGGGCGAGGCCGCCTCTTAGCTCGCCAGCCGCCATACGGGGCAGCCACTTCTCTTTTTGCTCCGGGGTGCCGGACTCGGCGATGACCTGGGCCATGACGTGGTGCGTGCCAATGGGCCCGGTCAGGCTCATCCAGGCTTTGGCCAACTCTTCGAAGATGATCGCAAACGTCGTGTGGTCGAGGCCGAGGCCGCCGTACTGCTCGGGGATGGTTATGCCGAAGAGCCCGAGGTCGGCCATGCGGTCGACCAGTTCGGCCGGGTATGTGTCGTTGGGCTCAAGCTCTGCGGCTACCGGCTCCACGTCCCGGCGAGCGAAGTCGCGCACCAGTGCGACGATCTGCGCCCTGGTGTCTGCGGACGCCGTCATGCGTCTACCGGCCGGTACAGGGGAACTGCCTGGTGCCGAAGCTCTTGGCGGCGACTCCGTGAATGCGCAGGAACCCCTCGGCGTCGAGGTGGTCGTAGTCGCCCTCGGCCTCCATGGAGGAGTCGTCGGTGTACAGGGAGTTGGGCACGTCCTCGACCGACTCGAACGACACGGTGCCTTTGTACAGCCGCACGGTAATGGTCCCGGAGGCCAGCTTCGTCATGGGCTCCAATGCCGCCAGGGCTGATGTGGTTGCAAGGTCGAGCCAGTAGCCTTCGTAGATCTGCGTCGAGATGGTCTGTGACAGGTGCTGGTACAGCAGCCGGGCCCGGCGGTCGAGCACCATTTGCAGCAGGTACTCGTAAGACTGCCCCAGCAGTTCCATACCCGGTGCTTCGTATATGCCACGCGACTTCACGCCCACGAACCTGTTCTCCACCGTATGGGTGCCGATGCCGACGGCGTGTCTGCCGCCGAGCCGGTTGGCCTCGTTGAACGCGTTTAAGAGGGTCATTTCTTTGCCGTCTATGGCGATGGGTCTGCCCTTAAGCCAGGTAATGGTGACGGCGTCTGCGTAGTCCGGCGCCTGTTCGGCTTTTACGCCCATGCCGGGCTCTACGAAGTCGGGGGGAATGGTGACGTCCTCTAAGTCCCCTGCTTCATGTGTGAGGCCCAAGAAGTTGGCGTCGGTAGAGTAGCGCGACTCGGACCTGGGCTTTATGGGCAGGTCGTTGGCCTCGCAATAGTCGAGCATTTCACGCCTGCCGGGAAAATCGGAGACGAACTCGGGGTCGCGCCACGGGGCGTATACCTCTAGCGATGGCGTGAGCATGTTGGACACTAGCTGGAACCGCACCTGGTCGTTGCCGCGACCTGTGGCACCGTGGAACAACACGTCTATGCCGCGCTCGGCCAGCACCGGGAGCATGGCGGCGACGGTGACGGGCCGGGCGATGCCGGTGGTGTTCCAGTAGCCGCCCTCGTAGCGGGCCTGCGACTGGATAACCTGCAACCCGGCCTCGGCCAGGGCTTCGCGGCCATCGAGCACATCGGCCCGGCTCGCGCCGCACGCGATCATGCGCTCGGCGACGTCGTCCAGGCTGTCTTCGTCGGGTTGGCCCAGGTCCACCGTCAGGGCGTGTACGTCCACGCCGCGCTCGCTGAGCCAGTGGGTGACGGTGCAGCTATCAAGGCCGCCGGAGACCGCGCCTCCGAAGACGGTTACGCCGCTGTCTGTCAGTTGTTTCCAGTTCATCGCGGGCTCAGGCCTTGGCCGCGTCGAGCGCCCGATCGAGCCGCACCATGGCCTCGTCTATCTCTTCCTTCGTCACGGTGAGAGGGGGGAGCCAGCGTACGAGGTTGGGCCTCGTTACGTTGAGCAACAGGCCCTCGGCGTTGCAGGCTGGCAACAGAGCGGCAGCGATGTCTGTAGAGAACTCCAGGCCGATGAGGCAACCCATGCCCCGGACGTCGGAGATGATTTCGTGCTTGGACTGCAGGCCCTTGAGGCTAGCCATGAGGTAGTCGCCCACCTCTGCCGCATGGGCCGCGATGTTGTTGTCCACCATGTACCGGGTGGAGGCGTTGGCAGCGGCGCAGGTAAGAGCATTCCCGCCGAAAGTCGAGCCGTGGTCGCCGGGCTCGAGCACGTTGGCGCGCTCGTTGCACAGGAACGCGCCGATGGGCACACCACCGCCCAGCCCCTTGGCGAGCGTTATGACGTCGGGCTCTACCCCGAACGCTTCGTAGCCGAACAGGGTGCCGAGCCTGCCCAGGCCGGTGGTGACTTCATCGAGAATAAACAGCAGGTTTTTCTCGTCACACCACGCGCGCACGCCCTTGAGGTACTCAGGCGACGGGATGTTTACCCCGCCCTCGCTCTGGATGGGCTCGAGCATGACGGCAACCGTGTCGTCTGTCGTAGCGGCTTTTATCTGGTCCAGGTCGTTGAAATCGACGTGTACGAACCCCGTCGGGATCGGTGCCCACGCTTCTTGATACTTCGGTTGCGCCGTCGCGGCCACCATGTTCATCGTTCGGCCGTGGAACGAGTTGTAGGCGGTGATTATTTCGCCGGGGCCGTTCTTGTTTAACCGCCCCCACTTGCGCGCCAATTTGACCGCTCCCTCGTTCGCCTCGGTACCACTGTTGCACAGGAATATCTTGTCCAGGACGCTATTTTCGACCAGAACCTCTGCCAATTCTAGCTGAGGGACTGTGAAAAACTGGTTGGAGGTCTGTAGCAACGTGTGGGCCTGCTCGGCTATGGCCTCGGCCATTGCCTTGTTAGCGTGGCCCACGTTGTTGACCGCCCAGCCAGCGGTAAAGTCGAGGTACTCTTTGCCCTCGTCGTCCCAGACGCGAGTGCCTTCGCCACGCACAATCACCACCGGCTGGCGGTTAACAACGTGCATGTAGTACTTGGACTCCATCGCCCTGTAGTCGGTCATCTTTTCCTCCCCGTTTGCCCCCGTGCAACTGTGCGCCGGGGGATTGTTAGACAGCAAGTATATTCGGGACGAGAACCTCTTTGTGCGCCTTTAGTACGTCCGGGCATCGAGCGCGCGCGTGCTCACGGGTGCTCAGAGGGTTTGGCAGCGACGCAGCCAAACCCTAGCCTACGCGGGTGCCGAGCGAACGCCCGGCATTGCGGGCGCTGGCCTGGGCACCGGAGCCGGTGTCGGCGAGGTTCTCAAGCAAGACGTGGGGCCGTCGGCCGTCCACGATGTGGGCGTTCGACCCGGACGACAGGGCCTTGAGGCACGCCTCAATCTTGGGGATCATGCCGCCAGCGACGATGCGGGACGCCATGAGGCCCCTGGCCTGCCGTTCGGTCAGCCTGGGTATCAGTCGTTTGGATGAGTCCAGCACTCCGGGCACGTCGGTCAACATGAGCAGCCTGTCGGCCCCGAGCGCTGCGGCAACCTCGCCTGCCGCCAGGTCGGCGTTCACGTTCAGCATTTTTGGCGAAGCGCTGCCTGCGTTCAGTGCCACAGGGGCGATGACCGGTATGCAGCCAGCCGCAACCAGGTCGGCTACGCCAGAGGGGTCTACACCCGTTACCCGGCCGACGTGGCCCAGATCCGGGCTGTCGACTTCGGCCTTGAGCAGGCCCCCGTCCACGCCAGAAAGGCCAACGGCCTTGCCCCCCAGGGCGAGTATCTCGCTTACCAGTGACTTGTTCACCAACCCGGCGAGTACAGCTACCACCACTTCTAGTGTTCGGTCGTCTGTGACCCGGAGGCCTCTAACGAACTTGGGCCGGATGCCCTGCCGTTCAAGCCATTCGGAGATGATTTTGCCGCCGCCGTGCACGACCACTGGCCGCAAGCCCTGACTCTGTAGTGCCACCAGGTCCAAAAGTGTTGTGTCGTTAGTGCCCAGCGTGCTGCCGCCGATCTTGACGACGACCACCCGCCCCGTCGCCTTCCCCTCGGAAGCCACGGAGTCTTCTGAATCTTCTGTAGCCGGGCCGGGCCGGTCGCCACTAGAAAGGCCGCCAGAAGGCAATATGGACTGGGAGAACTGGAACTGCATGGCCGTTAGGTCGTGTACGCCGAGTTGAAGATGACGTACTCCTCTGTCAGGTCGCAGCCCCATGCAGTGGCGACAAAATCGCCCAGGTTCAGGGCGACGCCCAGCCGTACCTCAGGGGCATCCATAGCGCTAATCACCGCGTCCTTGAAGAACGAAATAGCCTTGCCCTCGTGCACGATCTGAATTTCGTTGATGAACATGTCGATTTTCGACTCGTCAATGACAGCGCCACTCTTGCCCAGGGCCATCATCATTCGGCCCCAGTTGGGGTCGCGGCCGTGCAGCATGGTTTTTACCAGTGACGAGCCCGCGATCTCTCTTGCTGCTTTACGGGCGTCGGGGAGAGATGTCGCGCCTTCGACGACTACCTCCATGATCCGTTGGGCACCCTCGCCGTCCCGGACCAGTTCTTTAGCCAGTTCGGTGCAGACGTAGGTCAGGGCCTCCCTAAATGCGCTGGCATCCGGTGAACTGGAGCCTATCTCCGTTCCCCCTGCTACACCGTTGGCCATGACCATGACGGTGTCGTTGGTGCTCTGGTCGCCGTCCACGTCGATCATGTTGAACGAGGCGTTCACGGCTTCCGTCAGCGCTTCCTGTAAGAAGGGCTGGTCCACCGGCGCGTCGGTGGACACGAAGCACAGCATGGTGGCCATATTGGGGTGAATCATGCCCACGCCCTTGGCCGCACCGCCCACGGTGACCTTACGGCCGCCCGACTCGAAAGAGACGGCGATCTCCTTGGAGTGGGTGTCGGTGGTCATGATGGCCCTGGCGAACGCTTCGCCGCCGTCGGCGCTAAGGCCGACGTTGCCGATGTTCTGCCGGATGAGCGCCATGGGAAGCTCGACGCCGATGACGCCGGTGCTGCACACCATGACCTGCTCTGCATCTACGCCCGCGTGGCCCGCCGCCAGGGCGGCCATCTCGATAGCGTCGTCCAGGCCCTGCCCGCCCACGCAGCAGTTTGCACAGCCGCTGTTGGCCACCACGGCTCTAATGGTTCCGCTCTTTGCTCGTTGTTTGCTCAGGGTTACTGAGGGCGAGACCACGGAGTTGGTGCTGAACGTCGCCGCAACGGCGGCGGGTCGCTCGGACAGAAGGATGCCCAGGTCGAGCACGCCTTCGTCCTGCGTCTTGAGCCCGGCGTAAGTTCCGCCGGCCAAAAAGCCCATTGCGGAGGTAACCCCGCCACCCTGTATTAGCTCTATCATCGCGGCCATTTTTAGGTCCTTAAAACGGCGTTTAGCAGTCTACATCCGCCCGCATACGGAAATCGAGTATAGCACAGGGGTTGTGGGTGTCAGTAGGCGGTTGAGGCGCTTGTTACGCGCTCTATAGGGCGATGGCCCTAGGCGTCGTCGGGCAGAGTCATATCGTACAGGCGACCGGCGTTGCGGTACGAGACGTTGCGGGCCACATCTTCGGCCTGCTGCGTGGAGAGGCCGTCGGCGACCCAGCCGTCCAGCACGCGCCCCAGCGCACGCCGATGCACTATGCCGCTGAGCCAGAAGAAGTCCGGCAAGCCCGGCGCATCCGACCCATAAAGCATCTTGGTGGTCGGAGCCACACTGAGCGCGTCCTCGTACACACGGTCGGCGTAGTGGGCAGCCACGGGCACGGTGTAAGACACGTCGAAATAGGCGTTGTTGTAGACGTGGGCCAGGTACGACACCTCCCGAATGAACGGGTAGCAGTGCAGCATGACGATGGGCGCACCGGCGAAAGCGCTGTCTTCGAAGACGGGCCTTAGCGCGAGGGGATTCGCCGTAACCATGCTCGCCTCGGTGTCTCCGAAGGCGGTGTGGAACTGGACGGGAATGCCTTGCTCAGAGGCCATTTTTAACGCTATTCGCGTGAGGTAGTCTTCCAGCGGCTTGATGTCTATCCGGTACTTGCCGCCACTGACCTCAAACGCCTTTTTATCCGACTCGAACGCGGCCGTCGCGTCGGCGTGAGAAGTGGGCAGTATGCCCAGGCCCGTACGGTAAGCGGACACGCTTTTGAGGCCATACACCCGCTTGGACTTCAGAGCCGTCAGCTCGTCGGTCAGGGCATCGACCAATTCGTTCAGGGTGTTGGACTCAACGAAGAGGCGCTCGAATATCATTTCCAGCCGCCACACACGCCTCATCTGGCACTCGATGCCGGACAGGATGTCCTCCGTTTCGTCGTAGCTGATCGCCACGTCCACTGGGAAGCCGTGGTCCATGATGACGCCCTGTGTATTACTGCCCAAAAGCGTCTGGCGGGCGAGTTCCGGCATGCCCAATTCGGCCCTGGCCGACAACAACTCGCCCTCGGGCGTGTCGAGGGGCAGGCCCAGCAACTCGGCCATAAGCCGCAGCGACGCCATATAACCGAGGGCGTGCTGGACGTGGTTGGCGGTCATCTCCGGGTGGCTGGTCTCGCTGTAGTAGCCCCGGTACGCCTCGGGCGCGAACGCCTGGTCCCGGTGCATGGGGTGGCAATGGTTGTCTATTAGCGGGATATCTTCGAGTCTCATTTTTCGCCTCTTCTTCACGGTCCGGCAAAAGGGCCGGGCCACAGGTGGCTTATTGAATTACGCGCTTGGGGGCGTGGGAGCGCCGGTGGGAATTAAGCCCTCGGCCTTTAACTCGTTCCACATGTCGGCCGGGGTGGCAAGGTCGATCATGGCGGCGTTGTCCAGCGCCTCCTCCCGGTTGCGAGCGCCGGGCACGGTGGCTGCGACGGCCGGGTGTGCGGTGCCAAACTGGAGCGCCGCAGCCCTGAGCGGAACGCGATACCGGTCGCACACGGCCTTGATGCGGCGCGCGCGGTCGATGATCTCTGGCGGGGCGTCCTGGTATGTGTACTTGGCGCCCGGCCCGATCTCATCGTCCAACCCGGCTGTAAGGATGCCGGAGTTGTAGGGTCCGGCCAGCGTCAGGTAGATGCCCGCCTCTTCGCACAAGGGCAATAGTTCTGGCAGGGCCGATGTTTCCAGCAGCGTGTAGCGGCCCGCCAGCATGAACAGGTCGAAGTCCGCGTCATCGCGAATGAACTTGACCAGCGGCTCCACGAAGTCGATGCCTATTCCTATGGCACCCACGAGGCCCTCTTCACGCAGTTCTCGCACGGCGGGGTAGGACGTGGCCAGGACGTCGTCGTAGAACTCAGGGAACATGTGGATGTACAGCACGTCCACCCGGTCGATTTTCAGGCGGGTGAGGCTGTCTTCGAGCGACCGGCGGATGCCGTCTCGACTTAAGTCCCAGTGAAATGTGTTCTGGGCCGGGTTGAGAAAGAATGGCTCGTCTCTAGCCTCTGCCTCTTGTGCACTTATGGGGTCCAGCACCCGGCCGACCTTTGTGGACAGTACATAGCTGTCTCGGGGTACATCGGCAAGGGCCGTGGACAGGAACATTTCCGACTGGCCGTACCCGTAGAGCGGGGCCGTGTCGATGTAGTTGTAACCGGCCTTCAGCGCTGCATGCACGGAACCGACGGCCATCT
>CAVOCN010000032.1:0-9020 GCA_963694205.1 Dehalococcoidia bacterium
ATAGAGGTCGAGGTGGAAAAGGAACTGGGCTTCAAGTCGAAACGTGACATTGAAGCTTTCGGCATCGACAAGTTCGTTGAGCTTTGCAAAGAGCGGGTGCGCAAGTTCAGCGACATACAGACCGAGCAGTCCAAGCGGCTGGGCTACTGGATGAACTGGGACGACTCGTACCACACCATGTCGGACGAGAATAATTACACGATCTGGCTGTTCCTCAAGAAGTGTTTCGACAAAGGCTGGCTGTACGAGGGACGGGACGTCATGCCCTGGTGCCCTCGCTGTGGCACGGGCCTTTCCGAGCACGAGATCGTCACGGAGGGCTACCAGGAGATCGTCCACCCCGGACTAGTGGTGCGCTTCCCCATAGTTCCCCCGAGCGGCCCAAGTGGCCCAAGTGGCCAGGCCGGAGGGGCCGAAGGGGCCGAAAAGAGCCCAGAGCCAGAGTCGCTGCTGGTGTGGACGACGACGCCCTGGACGCTGACTTCCAACGTGGCGGCCGCGGTAAACCCGAAGATGACCTACCTGAAGGTCAGGGTTCCCCTTAGTTCCAATGGGGGCGAGAACGGGCCCTTGGGCGACACGGAGATCGTCTACGTCGCTAAAGGCCGCCTGTCGGACACCGTTCGAACCAAACACGAGGTGCTCGGGGAGATTCCGGGCGAGGAGTTCGTGGACCTGGCTTACTCCGGCCCGTTCGACGAGCTTGAGGCACAAAAAGACGTGACGCACAGGGTCATTGCCTGGGACGAGGTGAGTGAGGACGAGGGCACGGGCATCGTCCACATTGCACCCGGCGCGGGCAAAGAAGACTTCGCGCTGAGCAAGGATCTAGGGCTGCCTGCGATTGCGCCGCTGAACGAGCTCGGCGACTTCGTTGAGGGCTTCGACTGGCTAACGGGCATGAACGTCTACGACGTGAGCGAGCCGATCTATAAAAGCCTTCAAGAGAAGGGCGTCTTCTACCGGCTGGACCCGTATTCGCATCGTTACCCGGTCTGTTGGCGCTGCAGCTCGGAACTGGTGTTCCGGCTGGTAAACGAGTGGTTCATTTCTATGGACGAACTCCGTCATCAAATTGCTGCAGTGACCAAGCGCATCAAATGGGTGCCGGGCTTTGGGCTACAGCGCGAATTGGACTGGCTGAAAAACATGGACGACTGGATGGTGTCCAAGAAGCGCTACTGGGGGCTGGCCCTGCCCATCTACAAGTGCGAGTGCGGCCACTTCGACGTGGTTGGCTCCGAGACGGAGCTAAAGGAGCGCGCCGTCGAGGGCTGGAGTGACTTCGAGGGCAACTCCCCCCATCGTCCTTGGATCGACGCGGTGAAGATCGCGTGCTCGGCCTGCGGGGAGCCCGTGTCGCGCATCAGGGACGTGGGCAACCCCTGGCTGGATGCCGGAATCGTGCCCTACTCGACGCTGAAATACCGTAGCGACCGTGACTATTGGAATGACTGGTTCCCGGCGGACTGGATTTCCGAGTCGTTCCCCGGCCAGTTCCGCAACTGGTTCTATTCGCTGTTGACCATGAGCACAGTGATGGAAGACACCGAGCCGTTTAAGGCCGTTTTCTCGTACGCGCTTATGCGCGACGAGAAGGGCGCTGAGATGCACAAGTCGAAGGGCAACGCCATCTGGTTCGAGGAGGCGGCCGACAAGATGGGCGTGGACACCATGCGCTGGCTGTACACGCGCCACAACCCGGCCGTGAACCTCAACTTCGGTTACGGCGTGGCGGATGAGGTTCGACGCCAACTGCTCATTCCGCTGTGGAACGTGTACTCGTTCTTCGTAACGTACGCCAACATTGACGGCTACGAACCTGGTGGCGTTGAGCCCTCGGTAGCGGCACGAAGTGAACTGGACCAGTGGATTCTTTCGGAACTCAACCAGCTAGTGGCTGAGGTCACCGAAGCGATGGAGGGCTACGAGCCCGACAAAGCGGCACATCTTGTGGAGAGTTTCATTGCGTACCTGTCGAACTGGTACGTGCGTCGTAGCAGGCGCCGCTTCTGGAAGGCCGGTGTGCTGGGCGAAGGGTCGGACGACGCCGACAAGCTATCGGCATACGCAACGCTCTACGAGTGCCTGACGACGCTCGTACGGCTTGTCGCACCGATAATGCCGTTTGTCACCGATGCGATTCACAGAAACCTGGCCAGCCCCGGTGCCACCGGGACGGCCGATAGCGTGCATTTGGCCGACTACCCCGTTGCAGACGAGGCGCTCATCGACCGGCGGCTCTCGGACGCCACCCGGCTGGCCATGACGCTGTCGAGCCTGGGCCGCGCCGCCCGGTCCAAGGCGGGCATTAAGGTGCGTCAACCGGTCGCGGCCGTGCTCGTGAGCTTGCGTAGCACAGAGGAAAAAGAGCTACTCAGCGACGTAGCCACACAGATTCGCGACGAACTGAACGTCAAGTTGGTCGCCCCGACCGAGGAACAGACGGGCGTCATGTCGATGTCCGTGCTGCCTAACTTGCCCGTACTGGGTAAGAAGTACGGGGCCGGAGTGAAGGCCATTCGGCAGGGGCTAAGTGAGATGGACCCGTTCGAGGTGCACGCCGTCGTATCGGCGGGCGAAAAGCTGCTGGTGGCCGGGTACGAACTGGAGCCCGACGAGGTGCTAATAACGGCAGGCGACCGGGAAGGGTACTCGGTGGCGTCCGAAGGGGGCTACACGGTGGCCGTGGACACAACGCTGACGGACGAACTACGGGCAGAGGGTACGGCGCGTGAGGTGGTGCACCGCATCCAGAACATGAGGCGCGACGCCGGGTTCGACATTGCCGACCACATAACGACGTACTACTTTGCGGACGGGGCCCTAGCGGGGGTAATGGACGACTACGCCGACTACGTTCGGGGCGAGACGCTGACCAACGAGCTTGTCTCCGGCGTCGCCCCGGAGGGCGCACATATCGAGACCATGACCATTGGCGACCAGGAGTTGACCGTGGGCCTAGTGCGGGTCCAGTAGCTTTGGGCAAAGTAGAGTTGGGCACACACGCGGCTCTCCTGGGCAAAGCGGCATGACGGACTCACCAGAGCAGAGCACGCGAGCCTCTAAAGGGCGATGGCTGGTGTTCGCGGCACTCGCGCCGGGGCTGCTCGGCGTTACCTCGGACGAAGCAGGGCTGAACGTGGCGCTGCCGCGAATTGCCGACCAGTTCGACGCCTCCATTCCCGAGGTTCAATGGGTGGTCCTCGCCTACATTCTGGCCATCGGCTCTTTGATGATTCCCGTCGGCAAGGTGGCCGACATGGTGGGCCACCGCCGAATATACCTGGTGGGAGCTGGCGTCTTCGCCATCGGGGCGCTGGCTGCCGGGGCGGCACCGGGACTGCTAACGCTCGCGGGTCTCAAAGCCTTTCAAGGCCTGGGGTCGGCAGCAATTCAGGCCACCTCCATGGCCCTTCTGACGATGGCGTTCCCACGTCACGAACGGGGAAAGGCCATGGGCCTGTTCATGCTGGTGGGCGGCTCGGGTTTCATATTGGGCCCCTTAGCAGGCGGCTCGATCGTTTCGTGGCTGGGCTGGCGGTGGATGATGTGGATGGGCATGCCGTTCGGCGTACTCGCCCTGGCCGCCGGTTTCGTGTTGACTCGCGGACTGCCGGACCGCAGAGCCGAAAATGGCGAGCCGTTCGACTGGCTGGGGGCGGGTCTTTCCACAGCCGCAGTCGTGATTTTTCTGCTGGTGATGTCCAACGGCAACGGGTGGGGCTGGACAGCCCCGGTCACGCTGGTCGGACTGGGCGTATCGGCCGTGCTGGTCGCGGGCTTTTTGCTATGGCAGCGGCGGGCCCCGTTCCCCATACTCCCGCCCGACCTGATGGCCAACCGGCCCTTCGCCCAGAGCCTGAGCATTACCTTCCTGATAATTCTTGGGAATGTGCCGGTGTTCATGCTCATGCCCTTTTACATTGAGAGCGTACTCGGACACTCGGCTGTCGTAACCGGAGCTGTAATGGCGACGGCGGCGGTGGCCTTCACTATCATTGGGCCCGTGGCCGGGCTGCTGTCAGACCGCTTCGACTGGCGTATTTTCGTGTCGATATCGACCGTTATAATCGCCGTTGCCCTGATGCTACTGTCGTTCCTGGGGGAGGGCTCTTCGCTGGGCATGGTCTTTGGCCTGTCGCTGATGCTCGGTATCGGCGTGGGGCTGTGGTATTCGCCGACCACCTCCGCTGCCCTGAGTGAAGTGGCACCGGGCAGGCAAGGTGTGGCGTCGTCCGCCACGCTCATGGTCCGCTATACCGCCACCGTCTCCACACTGGCCATCGCCATTTCAATAGTCACGGCATTGATGGCGTCCCGTGGGGTCGAACCGACGCTATCGTCCGTTACAGAGGCGACAAGTTCGGGGGCGGCGACCGCCTTCGTTGACGGCATGTCCCTGGTTTTCCGCATCGGCGCGGGCGTCAACATGGTGGCGCTGGCCGTCGCCATCGCGCCGTTCGGGCGTATTCCCCGTGGCCGCCAGAAAAGCGGACGCCCGAAAGGCGGCAAGTTGAGGGGCCGTCGGCCGGTTGATAGACTCGCTAACGGGGTATCTGAGGGGGTACCTATGGGGGTTAACGAGGGGGCAAGCGAGGGGGTAAGAGGGTCGGAATGATTTGTGTCGGTTGCGGGGCCGACAACCGCGAGGACGCCAAGTTCTGCCACGGCTGCGGCTGCAAGTTCCGCACGACTTGCGCTTCCTGCGGTGCGGAGTTGCGACCCGAAGCCAAGTTCTGCGACAACTGCGGCGCTCGAGTTGGGGCTGCTGAGGAGCCCCCTGCGGCCGCGCCCTCTCCTGCTGCAACTGGGGCCGACTCCTTTGCCGACGGGCGCTACGTCACGAAGCGGCTGCTGGGCGAGGGCGGCAAGAAGAAGGTCTACCTGGCCGCCGATACGCTGCTGGACAGGCAGGTCGCCATAGCCGTTCTGAAGTCGGCCTCCGGTGACGAGCCG
Organism: Dehalococcoidia bacterium; assembly: GCA_963694205.1. Lineage (GTDB taxonomy): Bacteria > Chloroflexota > Dehalococcoidia > Lucifugimonadales > UBA2962 > CAUZIR01. The sequence goes on from CAVOCN010000032.1 coordinate 4,960, forward strand.
TCTCGCGACCGCCTCACACGCGAGGCACAGGCGATGGGCAGGATTGGCGACCACCCCAATGTATTGCCCATTTATGACTACGGCGCGGACGACGAAGTCCCGTACCTTGTTTTGCCCTATATGTCCGGTGGCGATGTCGAGTCGCTATTGGCCCGTTCGCCGGATACGCGGCTGTCGATTGAAGAGGCGATTCGCATAGCCCGCCAGGTTTGCGGGGCGCTGGCTTTTGCGCACTCGCGCGGCATTGTGCACAGAGACCTCAAACCCGGCAACGTCTGGCTGGCAGAGGACGGGGCCGCCAAAGTAGGCGACTTCGGCCTGGCACTGGTACTCGACCAGTCCCGATTGACGCAAGACGGCGCGATGGTGGGCACGGTGACTTACATGCCCCCCGAACAGGCGGTCGGGGGGCAGGCGACTTCGCGGTCGGACCTGTACTCGCTTGGAGTCATGCTGTACGAGATGGTCACGGGGCGACCGCCGTATTCTGGCGACGGCCCGGCAGCGGTGATTGCCCAGCACCTCAACGCCACCCCGCTGGCTCCGTCGTGGCACGTCCCGGCCGCCGGTGGGCCGGTAGAAGATCTGATACTGAGCCTGCTGCAAAAAGACCCGGAGCGCAGGCCGCCAGACGCCCAGACCGTGAGCGACGCGCTCGCTAGGATAGCGACCGGCGACCGCTCTGTCTCTACGGAGGGGATGCCCCTGGCGACGGCGACTACGGCGGGGCCGTTCGTGGGGCGCGACGCCGAGATGGCCGACCTGATCGGGGCGCTGGACGCCTCGTTCTCTGGACGGGGCGGCATGGTGATGCTTTCCGGCGACATCGGCTCCGGCAAGACCCGGACGGCCGAGGAACTGGTAGCCAGGGCCCGCCAACGGGGAGGGTCGGTCCTACACGGCCGCTGCCAAGAAACGCGGGGCGCGCCGTCCTACTGGCCCTGGCTCCAGGCCATACGTACGCACGTGCGGTCGGCCAGTCCTGAAGATCTCGCTCGGCAACTCGGCGCCGGAGCGCCCGACGTCGCCGAAATGGTTTCGGAGATAAGGCACCGAATACCGGGCCTGTCCGAAACACCAAAGCTGGACGACCCGGAGCAGGCTCGTTTTCGGCTGTTCGACTCGGTGGTCAATTTTCTTGTCAGCGCGGCTCAACAGAGCCCGATAACGCTCATTCTTGATGACCTGCAGTGGGCCGACAGGCCGTCGCTGCTGTTGCTCGAATTCCTGGCGCACAGCGTCGACCGGAGTCGGCTACTGGTGATCGGCACGTACCGGGACTCGGACGTTGCCGGGTCACACCCCCTGGTCGAGACGCTTGCCGAACTGGGCAGGCAGCCGTTCTTCAGCCGAATTGCCCTAAAGGGCCTGAGCGAAAAGAGCGTGCGGGAACTCATCGAGCAGATAGCCGGGGTCGAGCCGCCCGCGTCTCTTGTTCGTGCGATTCAAGCCAACGCTGAGGGCAACCCGCTTTACGTAACCGAGGTTGTCGGCATGCTGGCCGAGCAGGGCCAGCTAGCCACTGGCGCGGCGGGGCGAGCGTCGACGCGGGAAAGCTGGGACCTGCGAGTGCCCGAAGGGGTGCGCGGCGTCGTCGGAAGACGCCTCAGGCAGCTGTCGGAGGGCTCGATTGCCGCCCTGAGCCTGGCAGCAGTGGTGGGCCGTTCGTTCACGGCGCACCAGTTAGGCGCGCTGGGCGATGGCGGCGCATCGGAGAGCCTGCTGGCCCTGATGGAAGAGGCTATTACGGCCAGGGTGATAACTGCTGACCCGCTTTCGGCCGGGACGTACGAGTTTTCCAACTCGCTCATACACCGCACGCTCTACGACGAGACGCCCGCCCCACGCAGGGCCGCGCTGCACGCAGCTATTGGCAGGCTCATTGAGCAGGGTTCCACAAACGGCTCCGGGTCCAAAGCAGCCGAGGTAGCGGCCCATTACGAGCGTGCCGGTGAACACGTACCCCCGGAAAAGCTGGCGGCGACCATCCGGCTGGCCGCGAGACATGCCATGGCCTCGTACGCTTACGAGGAGGCGCTGGCCCTGCTGGAACGCGGGGCCGAACTGGCGCCGCGCCTGGGCCAGGGCCAGACGCGAGAGTGCGGACTGCTGCGATGGGACCTGGCGAAGGCGCAGGCCGCTGTGCAGCAAAAACGCGCGGCCATCGCCACACTGAGCCTGGCTGTAGACGACTTCTCGTCCATAGGGGACACCGAGACCGCCGTACAGGTCGCGCTCACCAGCGTGCCCCACCTGCCGGGCCAGGTGAGCGGTGCGGGTGACCTGCTTCACAAGGTACTCGGCCTGGTTCCCGACAACTCGCTGCAATCGGCCGAAGTTCTATCTGCGCTGGTGCCGGTGTCAGGAATAGACGAAGCAGATTACGCAGGAGCACTGGCGGCCATGGACCAGGCGATGGCCGTGGCAGACCGGGAGGACGACCGCTCGCTTCAGCTACGCACGCTGGCCCGCACCTGCGGTGTGCACGCCTATCACCTGCGGTTCGGGGAGTGCCTCGAAACGGGTCTCCGAGTCATCAAGTTGGCCGGAGAAATGGACGACCCCCGAAGCGCTGCAGCGAGCCACTTCTACGTGGCCATGGCCCTTTGGTCGATGGGCGAGGCGGCCCGATCGCAAAAACACGCCGCCGAGAGCCTGGTCCTCGCCGAGGGTCTGCGGGACCGTTTCTGGACGGCGAGCGCCCTGTGGGCCGTCGAGATAGTGAACCGCCTGCAGGGGCGCTTCCAGGACGCCATCGATTCGAACGAGCGCGGCCTGCAACTGTCGCCCCGGGACCCCAGGCTGTTGGGCACGCGAGCGCTAATGGAGTTCGAAATTGGCGAGGTCGTGGCCGGTCGTGGCCATGTCGAGCGCCTGGTCGAACTGGAAGAGGCGACGTCCGACGGTCGCGCCTTTGAGAGGGCATTCACCGCCTCGGTCATCCCCTCGATAACGCTGGTATCTGGCATTTCTGACTGGCTTCCGGCGGCCGAGAAGGCCGGGACGGCCATGATGGACACGCCGGGGGTTGCCCCGCTGGTGGCCATAAGGGCTCATACGGGCCAGGCCTGGGTCGCGGTAATTAAGCAAGACAAGGCGCTGGCAAGCCGTATCTATGGCCTGTTGGAGCCTCACAACGGCTCGATGACTCCCGGTGGGATGTGGAGCATCGACCATCTTTTGGGGCTGATGGCCGATGTGCGCGGCGACAAAGACGCGGCACTGAAGCACCTGGAAGACGCCGTTGTTTTCTGCCGCGACGCTGGCTACCGGCCGGAGCAGGCGACCGCCTCTCGTGACCTGGCGAGGTTGCTGACAGAGACCGGCTCGGACACTGCCCGCGCCTTCGATCTGTATGGCCAGTCGGTGGAGTTGGCCAGGGAGCTAGGCATGAGGCCGCTGGTCGAGTCGGCCATGCGGGGGCGCATGAAGGCTCAGGGCATAGAAGACGTGTCGCTGAGAACGTCCATTGAGTCGGTCATGTCTGCTGTGCAACAGGAGCGCCCCGATGTTCAGCGGTTGGCTGCGGCGGACGGGACGTTGACCATTTTGTTCACGGACATAGTCGGCTCGACTTCGATTACCGAGCGACTGGGCGACCAGATGGCGCAGGAGTTGATACGCACACACAACGACATTGTGCGCAGAAACGTCGGCAGCGCCGGTGGGTTCGAGGTTAAGTCGATGGGCGACGGCTTCATGATCGTATTCCCCGCCGCGCTTCAAGGGGTGACCTGCGCCGCGGCCATCCAGGACGAGCTGGCCACCCACAACGCAGACGCCGGGGCCGGGCCTATCCCTGAAAAGGGCACTGGGCCGGGCACGGGCCCGATCTCTGAGCCGATTAAGGTCCGCATGGGCCTGCACATGGGCGAGGCCATCGCCGAGGAGGGCGACTTTTTCGGCAAGAGCGTCATTCTTGCATCCCGCATAGCCGAGTCGGCTGGCGGCGACCAGATACTGGTCTCGTCTGAAATTGTGGACGCGCTTAAATCGGAGACCGCCTTTACGTTCGCGTCGGCCGGCGCTGCACGGCTCTCGGGACTGTCGGACGAGTACGA
>CAVOCN010000033.1:0-8955 GCA_963694205.1 Dehalococcoidia bacterium
CTGCCCTGATGTCTCTCGTGGCCGGACTAGCCTGTGGGCAGAATGAGGTCGTCATCGACCGGACGCCCGTGGCACCTGAGCCGACCGCCACGCATGTGCCCGCACCGACCGCGACGCCCGAGTCCGTTCTAACCTCTGAACCCACAGTCACCCCAATTCCAGCACCGGTGTATGAGCCCGTCACGCTGGTTGACGGCGCGGGCCAAGAGTTCGTGTTTACCGAGCCCCCGGAGAGGATTGTCGCTTACGACTCGGCGGTTGTGGAAATACTGTTCGCCATCGGCGAAGGCCATCGCATTGTCGGCACCCATGACTTCGTCGAGTTCCCTGTCGAGGCCTCGGCAGTTACGAGAGTGGGCAGTGCGTTCGAGATAAACGTGGAGTCGATACTGGCGCTGGAACCGGATCTCGTTTTCCTGTTCTCGCCCGGCTTCATGGACGACCTTCAGGGCGCGGGCCTCAGGGTCCTGTTTCTTCCGTCTCGCTCCAGTGGCTTCGAGGACACCGCCGCTGACATTCGGCTGTGGGGCCAAATAGCTGGTAATCCAAGCGCGGCCGAGGAATTGGCACTCGACTTCGAAGCCCGCCTCGCCGCCGTCAAAAATGCGCTGACGAGCATCGACGCTGGACCAAGGGTTTTTAGAGATGAGGGCGGACTGTGGACGCCGGGCCCGGACACGCTTATTGGCGAGGTGCTGGAACTTCTGAAGTTGGACAACGTTGCCAGTGACGTCTCCGGCTTCGAGCAGATGAGCCCCGAGGTGATAGTGGACCGCGACCCGGAGATCATCATCGCCACCGACTTTTCTACTATCGACACTGATTCGGCCTTCGCTAGTGTTTCGGCGATTAAAGACGGCCGGGTGTTCCGCATGCCGGGCGAGCCCCTGAGTGTCCCTGGCACCAGGTTCATAGACGGCATTGAGGACCTGGCACGACAGATTTACCCGGAGCTATTCCCCTGATTGCAGTACCCCGCAAGGCAGTCTCAACGTCGGGCAGAGTCTACGGCGTTGCCCGGCGCAGAGTGGCCGTTCGCCTGGCTGCTGGCGCAGCCGTTGTCGTTGCCATAGCAGTGCTCGCGGCCGGTGTCGGCGCGGTCGCGATTCCCCTGGACTCGACGGTGGCGATTGCGCTGGACCGCCTGCCCGGGGTGTCGATGGACGGCGACTGGCCCGATAGCTGGGAGACTATTTTGTGGAAGCTGCGGTTTCCCCGCATCGTCATGGCCGGGCTGGTTGGTGGCGTATTGGCGCTGAGTGGCGCAGCGTACCAGGGCCTGTTCAGGAACCCGCTGGCCGACCCATATCTGGTAGGCGTTGCTTCTGGTGCGGGTTTGGGGGCGGCGGTGGTGTTTCTCACCGGGTCGTCCCTGTTCGCTGTCGGGGGGGGGCTGTTGCCCATTGCGGCGTTCGCCGGGGCCATCGCTGCCGTGTCCATCGCTTACCTGGTCGCGCGACGATCCGACGGCCTGCCGTTGACCACTCTTATTCTGGCGGGCGTGGCTGTTTCGGCGCTGGCAGGGGCGGTTACGAGCTTGCTGATGATCCGCAGCGACCCCAGTCTCAGGCCGCTGCTCTCGTGGCTGTTGGGTGGCTTCTCGGGCTCGCGTTGGAACCATGCGTGGCTGATCCTCCCCTATGTGGTGCCCGGTGCTGTGGTCTTGTTGGCGTACGGCCGGGTTCTGAACGTTATGCAGCTTGGCGATGACCACGCCCGCGCGGCCGGCGTGAACGTGGAACGCACCAAGATTGTGCTGCTGGGCATCGCATCGCTTCTTACGGCTGCCGCGGTTGCGTTTAGTGGCGTCATCGGCTTCGTAGGCCTCGTGGCCCCTCACGTGGTCAGGCGGATATGGGGGGCGGACCACCGTTTCTTGCTGCCCATGTCGGCGTTGGTCGGAGCCGGTTTCCTCATATTGGCGGACCTGGGGGCAAGGACGCTGGCGAGCCCGGCCGAACTGCCGGTGGGCATAATTACGGCGTTTGCCGGGGCTCCTTTCTTCTTGTTCTTGCTGACGAGGAAGGCCAGATGACGAGCACGGCCGTGGCGACTTCGACCAATACCCCTGTAGGCACCGGGCTAAGGCTGGACGGCCTGCACTTCGACTACGGCGACGTGCCTGTGCTGCGTGGCGTGTCGCTGGAGGCTGGGTCCGGTGAACTGGTCGGAGTTCTGGGGCCAAATGGCTGCGGCAAGACGACGCTGTTCAAGCTGATAATCGGCTCGCTTAAACCGGCGTCTGGCCGCATTGATGTGAACGGGACGGACCTGTCGGGCCTCGGCCCCGGTAGCCGGGCCCGTCGCGTAGCTGCCGTGCCGCAGGACCCGGTGGCACCGGTCGGCTTCACCGTCGCCGACCTGGTCATGATGGGTCGCAACCCGCATCTGGGCTTGCTCGAATTTGAGGGCGAGCAGGACCGGGCCATCGTCATTAAAGCGATGCAAAGCACCGACATAATCGATCTGGCTCACCGGCCGGTCTCTAACCTGTCTGGCGGCGAACGCCAACGAGTGTTCGTGGCCATGGCCCTGGTGCAGCGAGCGCCGGTGCTGTTGCTCGACGAGCCCACATCCAACCTGGATCTTGCTGCTCAGGCGACGGTGATGGCCCTGGTGCAACGGCTGTGCCGGGAGCGGGGCGACTCGGTGCTGGTGGCCATGCACGACCTGACGCTGGCGGCTCAGTGGTGCGACCGACTGGTCCTCATGGACGAGGGGAAGGTGCGCACGCAAGGCACGCCCGACGAGGTACTGACGGAGGCGAACGTGGCCGCCGTCTACGGGGCCGACGTGGTAATAGCCCGCCACCCCCAGACCGGCGCACCAGTCGTGCTGCCACGGGGCGTAGAAAAACGACCCTCAGGCCCATGCGTCTTCGGCACGAGAAGCGATGAGCGGTAACGCGAAGAGCCCTAGAGCCCGGCGGAGAGCCGTCCTGATGGTGCAGGGGACGGGGTCTTCGGTGGGCAAGAGCCTGCTGGTTGCCGCCCTGTGCCGTATGTTCCGGCAAGACGGCCACTCGGTCGCGCCGTTCAAGGCGCAGAACATGTCGCTCAACTCCGGCGTAACGCCGGGGGGGCACGAGATTGGCCGGTCGACGCTTGTGCAGGCCGAAGCCGCAGGGGTGCTGCCCACTGTCGATATGAACCCTATTTTGCTCAAACCAGAGGCCGACCATCGCTCTCAACTGGTGCTCATGGGTCGGCCCGCGGGTCACATAGAGGCCCACCATTTCAACGCACGCAGAGCCGACATGTGGGACGCGGTTACGGCTGCCCTGGGCCGATTGCGAGCGGAGCATGATTTGGTGGTCATCGAGGGTGCGGGCAGTCCGGCCGAGATCAACCTGCGACACGGTGACATCGTCAACATGGAGGTGGCGCTGCATGCCGAAGCACCGGTGCTTCTGGTGGGCGACATAGACATGGGCGGCGTGTTTGCTCAACTCTACGGGACGCTTGAATTGATCGCCAAAAAAGAGCGCGAGCTGGTCGCCGGTATGGTCATCAATAAGTTCCGGGGCGACGTTGAGGTGCTTAAGCCCGGCCTCGTGACATTGGAAGAGCTGACCGGCAAGCCGGTGATGGGCGTCGTGCCTTACGTGCGCGATCTACAGATCGCAGAAGAGGACTCGCCGTCGGGCCAGCCGACCGTCAGCAATGGCGAGGTCGTGGACGTGGCCGTTGTTGTGCTGCCCCACATTGCCAATTTCGACGACTTCGACCCGCTCAAACTGGAGCCGGGCGCGGGCCTGCGCTATGTTCGCCGGGCTCAAGAGCTTGGTAGGCCCGATCTCGTGGTACTGCCGGGCACCAAGACCACTGTTGCCGACCTGCACTACCTGCGCGAGAGCGGCATGGCCGACGCCGTCGCTGGCCTCGCGGCTTCCGGCACGGCGGTACTCGGCATATGCGGCGGATTCCAGATGCTGGGTGAGCGCATACACGACCCCGATCACATCGAGTCCCAGTCAGACGACACGCTGGGGCTGGGGTTGCTGCCTGTCGTCACGACGTTCGGGGCGGGCAAAGAGACCAGGCTGGTCGAGGGGCTGGCGCTTAGGGCACACGGTCTGTTCGCAGGGGCGACCGGCATGGCCGTCTCTGGCTACGAGATACATATGGGCTCATCTTCTTCGACCGTGTCCGGAGAGTCAAAAGAGAGCGGGCCGCTGTTCGACCTGTCCGGGCGGGGAGACGGCCAGGCCAGCGAGGACGGCTGGGTGGCGGGCACATACTTGCACGGCCTGTTTCGTAACGCCGACCTGCGCCGCCAAGTATTGGCCAACCTCGCGGCACGTAAGGGTGCCAGCTTGCCGTCCGGCAGCAACACGTTCGACGCTTCGGCCGAGTACGACCGTCTGGCCGATCATTTCAGGGAGGCGCTGGACATGGAGGCCATCTACGCTCTGTTGTAGGAGACCCGCGGTCCTGTTTGGGTCGCTTGTTTTGACCCCTGTGGGTGGGATAGAGTACCAGCGCGAAATGGCCCTATTTATGTGGGGTTAATGGCGGGCTTTTGGCGGGGCCCGAGACGCACACCGCGCAAGGTGGCTTTAAGAGGAGGATGCGATGACTACTTCACTATTCGGCTCCAGGGTTAAGAGGCGCGAAGATGCGCGCCTGTTGCGAGGGACCGGCAAGTATGTGGACGACGTGAAGCTGGTAGGTATGCACTACCTGCAGTTCGTGCGTAGTCCGTTCGCTCACGCGAAGATCACCAACATAGATTCCTCTGCGGCCGAGGCTGTGGACGGCGTTGTCGGCGTGTTCACCGGCGAGCAGCTAAAGGACGAGCAGGGCACAGTGCCCTGCGGCTGGGTAGTTCCCGACACTAAAGAGGTCGCCCACCCTCCCATCGCCATCGACACGGTGCGGTTCGTCGGCGACATTGTCGCGGCGGTCGTGGCCGATAGCGCCGAGGCGGCGGCGGACGCCGTTAGCATGGTAGACGTCGATTACGACACTTTGCCCGTAGCGGTCAAAACGGGTGAAGCAACGAAGCCGGGATCGGCCCAAATTCACCACGACGCCCCCAACAACATTGCGTTTGAGTGGGAGGTTGGCGGCGGTGACGTGGACGGCGCCATAAAAGACGCCGATGTCGTCGTCGAGCAGAGGATGATCAACCAGCGACTCGTCCCCAACGCCATGGAGACGCGCGGCATTGTCTGCGATTACAACCACGGCACCAACCAGCTAACCCTGTGGACCTCTACCCAGATTCCCCATCTCGTTAGGCTGCTGTTGGCCCTGACTATCGGACACCCCGAGCATTTGATTCGAGTAATCGCCCCTGACGTGGGCGGGGCGTTCGGATCCAAGCTGTACATGTACGCCGAAGAGGTCATTCTCGCGGTGGTGACCAAGCGGGTCCGGAAGCCGATCAAGTGGATCGAGTCTCGCCAAGAGGCCTATATGGCCACCACGCACGGGCGTGATCACGACAGCACCGGGACCATTGCGGGCAATCGAGATGGGACGATCACCGCACTGGCGGTCGATACCACGGCCAATATGGGCGCCTACCTGTCCACGTTCGCCCCGCTAATTCCGACGCTGCTGTACGGACTGATGATGGGCGGCCAGTATGAGCTTAAGAACCTGCGGTGCCGGGTCACCGCCGTGTTCACCAACACGACGCCGGTCGACGCCTATAGGGGCGCGGGTAGGCCGGAAGCCGTCTACATAATTGAGCGGCTGGTGGACATGTTCGCCGCCGAAATTGGTATGGACCCGGCGGCCGTGCGGCGCAAGAACATGATTCCCCCGTTCGCTGACGGATACGAGGCGGCCACCGGTGTCTCCTACGACAGCGGAAACTACGAAGGGGCGTTCGATAAAGCGCTTGAGATTGTCGGTTACGAAGACTTCCGTAAGGAGCAGACCGCTGCTCGCGCCGAGGGGCGATTGCTGGGCCTGGGCATCTCAACTTATGTGGAGATTTCCGGCGCGGCCCCGTCGTCTGTAGCCGTCACTCTAGGGGCGAGGGCGGGCCTTTGGGAGAGCGCGACCGTGCGGGTGAACCCGACCGGAACCATTCGCGTTTTTACCGGCGCTTGCAGCTCCGGGCAGGGCCACGAGACGGCCTTCGCGCAGATGGTCGCCGGTGAACTCGGAGTTCCCATGGAAAACGTCGAAGTAGTCCACGGCGACACCGACCAGGTCCAGTTCGGCACCGGTACCTTTGGTAGCCGGAGCGCCTCGGTAGGCGGCGGCGCCATAGACGCGGCCGTTACCAAGATTAAAAACAAGGCGAAAAAGCTGGCCGCGCACCTGCTGGAAGCCGCGCCAGAAGACATTGTTTACGAAGACGGCAAGCTGTTCGTCAAGGGAGCGCCGGGCGAGGCCAAGACCTTCGGGGACATCGCTCTGGCCGCCCATGTTTACGCCGGGGAACTGCCCGAGGGCATGGAGCCTGGACTGGAAGAAACGAGTTTCTTCGACCCCAGCAACTTCACCTGGCCCTTCGGCACCCACATAGCCATTATCGAAGTGGACCCCGAAACCGGCGCAGTCACACCCCTTCGGTACATTGCGGTAGACGACGTGGGCAACATCATCAACCCGATGATCGTCGATGGCATGGTTCACGGCGGCGCTGCCCAGGGCATGGGTCAGGCGCTGCAAGAAGAGGCAGTTTACGACGACGATGGCCAGCTACTGACCGGCACGATGATGGACTACGCCGTACCTTCGGCCGAAGACCTGCCGATGTACGAAGTGGACCAGACAATTACCCCGACGCCCGCTAACCCGATGGGCGTAAAGGGCGCCGGTGAGACGGCTACGATTGCCGGTTCGCCCGCAGTCATCAACGCCGTTGTAGACGCGCTGGCGCACCTGGGAGTGAAGCACCTGGACATGCCTGCCAAACCCGAGAATGTTTGGCGTGTCATGCGGGACGCACAGGCCTGAGCGCGCCGGTCTCGGCAGAGACCCTGTGAGTTTGAGTAGCCCACACAATGCCCGGCATGAAGAGGCCGGTCAGGACGGGGCCGGGCCTCGACCCGACCCTATTCGGCACGACGGGGTAAGGCAAATACTCGACCGGCTGGAGTCGGCAGACTACGTTGCCGACCCGTCCATAGGTACCGCCATACACATGGCCCGTGAGCTGGGTCGGCCGCTGTTAATAGAGGGCCGGGCGGGCGTGGGCAAGACCGAGATTGCCAAGGTGATGGCCGGGCTGCTCGACACCCGGCTGATTCGGTTGCAGTGCTATGAGGGCCTGGACGTAAACACCGCGCTGTACGAGTGGAACTACCCGCGCCAGCTACTGCACATAAAGCTGGACGAGGGCAGCGGCCGGTCCACAGCCGAACGGGAACGCGAGATATTCAGCCGCGAGTTCTTGCTCGAACGCCCGTTGCTGGCGGCGCTCACCGAGCCCGATAAAGGCCCGGTGCTGCTTATAGACGAGATCGACCGTGCGGACGAGGAGTTCGAGGCGTTCTTGCTGGAAATCCTTTCGGACTACCAGGTAACCATCCCCGAACTTGGCACCATAGAAGCGACGCATCCACCGCTGGTGATACTGACTTCCAATCGGACGCGCGAGCTATCCGACGCCCTGCGCCGACGGTGCCTTTACCTGTGGATAGACTTCCCCGATTTCGAAAAAGAGCTGCGTATTGTGCGGGCCAAAGTACCCGAGATTGAAGAGAAACTTGCCAGGCAAGTGGTGCGGTTCGTCGAAGAGGTGCGCGGCCTGGATTTGGACAAACTGCCGGGCGTGTCCGAGACCCTGGACTGGGCACGGACAATGATCATCATGAACTATGACAAGATCGACCGCGTGGCGGTCGAGAGCACTCTTGGGGCGCTCATAAAAGACGCAGACGACCTGCACGAATTCAGGGCCAAAGCCCTGGATGACCTGCTGGCAAAAGTGTAAATGAGGAGACTTAACTGATGGCAAGAATGACAGGCAAAAAGGCGCTACTGGAGATGCTCCGAGCCGAGGGCGTGGAGTACATTTTCGGCAACCCCGGCACGTCTGAAGGGGCCATCATGGATGAGCTGGAGAACTACCCGGACATCCACTACGTCCTGGCCACGCAAGAAGGGGCGGCCATGGGCGCGGCCGACGCCTACGCCCGTGCTACCGGCAAGCCCTCGTTCGTGAACCTGCACATCGAGACCGGCCTGGCCAACGGCATTAGCCTGCTGCACAACGCTGCCGCCGGGGGCACTCCCCTCGTGCTGACCGCTGGCAACAAGGACATGCGCAAGCTCATCGAGGGCCGCACGCCCCTGGCTGACATGGTTAAGACGTTCACAAAATGGAGCGCCGAGTTGACGCACCCGGAGCAGATTCCCGCAGCTATTAGGCGAGCGTTCAATGAAGCACGCACGCCTCCGACTGGCCCCACGTTCATTGCGTTTTCGGCAAACTCGCTGGACGAAGAGGCCGACATGGCGATAGTCCCCAATTCCAAGGGGTATTTCCGCACGGGGCCGGACGCTGACGCCATTAAAAAGGCGGCGGGCATATTGGCGAACGCCAAGAACCCGGTAATTCTGGTGGGCGACAGGGTCGCGCAGTCCGGCGCGTCCCCAGAGGCGGTGCGCGTGGCCGAGATGCTGGGTGCACCGGTCTATGCGACGCTCTACTCGGAGATGAACTTCCCCTCGCGCCACCCGCTCTTTAAGGGCGGCCTGCGCTGGGGTTTCCCCGACGGCAAAGAGGCGCTCGCAGACGCGGACGCAGTTCTGGCAATAGGCGACACGTTCTCTGGCTACTTCTTTTTCCCGGACGAGGGCGCTAGCTCTTTCGCGCCGGGTACGAAGGTGGTGCACATGGACGCCTCACCAGTCTCGGTCGGCAAGAGTGAACCGACCGACGTGGGCATAATTGCCGACCCCAAGGTTGGACTCACCCAGCTCGCCGACGCCATCGACAACGCCATGAGCGGTTCGGCGCAGGAGGCGGCGAAGGGTCGATCTGAGA
>CAVOCN010000034.1:0-8761 GCA_963694205.1 Dehalococcoidia bacterium
AGCTGCCGTCTTGTTCCCAGAGGGCGTTCATGACCGCAGGCGGGTTCATCGGTAGCACGTTCATGCGTACACCGACGGCGTCGTGAATGGCGTTTGCCAGTGTTGCCGGGGGCGGCACTATGCAGACCTCACCGACGCCCCTGACTCCGTATGGGTGACCAGGGTTGGCGACCTCTACGACGATGGTGTCGATCATGGGCATGTCCAGCGCTGTGGGCATGCGGTAGTCAAGGAAGCTGGCGTTGTCGAGGTGGCCGTCCTTGGAGTAGTAGTACTCCTCGTTCAGACCCCAACCGATGCCCTGCACCGCACCACCCTGCAACTGTCCCTCGACGTAGCTGGGGTGTACGGCCTTGCCCGCGTCCTGTGCGATGGTGAAGCGCAGCACGTCGACCTTGCCGGTCTCCGGGTCGACTTCCACGTCGGCCACGTTGACGGCGAACGCGCCACCAACACCGGGGGGGTTGACTGCGCCGCGACCGACGATGGGGCCGCCGGTTTCGTTTAGCTGGGCCGACAGATCCTTGAACGTCATGTTCAGCTCGGTGTCGGTCTTGGAGCGCAGGATGCCTTCTTCCATTTCGACCGAGTCGGGGTCTACTCCCCAGATCTTGGCTGCCCTGTCTACTAGCTGTCGCTTGACGTCGTTGGCGGCTTCATATGCCGCCCAGCCCGTCGCGAACGTCGTGCGGGAGCCGCCGGTGCCGAAGGAGAATCCGATGGAGTCGGTGTCGACCACCGAAGGGTTGACCTCTTCCATGGTGATGCCCAGAACTTCGGCCGCCTGCATGGCGATTGCGGCGCGGCTGCCGCCGATGTCCGGGCTGCCCTCGACGAGGTTGATGGTGCCATCGGCATTCACACTGATGGTCGCGGCGGACTGTAGGCCCGCGTTGAACCAGTAGCCGAAGGCGATTCCCCTACCCACTTTTCCGCCGTTCTTGGCGGGGGTGAGGGGAGCGTTCCAATGATCGTGGGCCTTGATCGCTTCGAGGGTCTCAATGCCGCCGATTTTGGGGTTCACGGGGCCGTCTGCCCTGCGGGTGCCCTCTTTGGCGCAGTTCGCCAGTCGGAACTCGAGTGTGTTGATGCCGAGCTTTTCGCAGACTTCGTCCACTACCGTTTCGGCGGCCATGGCTGCGTGGGTGGCACCGGGCGCGCGATATGCGGCCGTTTTGGGCTTGTTGACGACGACGTCGTAGCCGTCAACGACGACGTTGGGGATGTCGTAGGCCGCGAAGACGCACATTGCGCCCGCGTCTACGGGGGAGCCGGGGAAGGCACCTGCCTCGAAGGCCAATTCGGCCTGGGCGGCGGTTATCTTGCCCTCTTTGGTGGCGCCGATTTTCACTCGCATGTGCGAGCCGGGCGTCGGGCCGGAGCCCTCGAAGACCTCTTTACGGGTCATGGTGATTTTGACCGGATGGCCAGATTTCTTGGACAGCAGGACTGCGGCTAGTTCGTGGTACAGGGGGAACTTGCCCCCGAAACCGCCGCCGATTTCCATGGGCGTGACCCGAACCTGCGACTGGGGCAGGTCGAGGGCCAGGGCAATGGCGTCGCGGAACTGGAATGGGCCCTGGGTGCTCATGTACACGTGCACCCGGTTGTCGTCGTTCCACAGGGCCGTGACGTTCATGGGCTCGATGTAGCCCTGGTGCACGGTGGCGGTGTCGAACTCGCGCTCGACGACGACATCGGCATCGGCGAAGCCCTTTTCCAGATCTCCCATTTTGTGCTGGAAGTGGTTGGAAACGTTGGTGTTGCGGTCGGTCTTGTTGCCGAACTCGGTGGTGAACAGGTCTTCGTGCAGGACCGGTGCGCCGTCTTTCATCGCGTCGCCGACGGTCAGGACGACCGGTAGGACCTCGTAGTCTACTTCGATGAGACCGATGGCTTCTTCTGCCACGTGAATGTTGACGGCGGCGACAGCGGCAACGGCGTGGCCGCTGTACAGGACCTTGCCCCTGGCTATGGCGTTGTTGCGCAGGTACTTCATAGGTTGAGGGCCAAGGCCGAAGTCGGCAGGGTCGGACTCTCGGGTATTGGGCATGTCCGCGCCGGTGACGACTGCCATGACACCCGGTAGCGCTTCTGCTTTAGTGGTGTCTATGGACTTGATGTTGGCGTGGGCGTGGGGGCTACGCAGCACTTTGGCGTAGAGCAGTCCGGTGGCGGTGTAGTCGCCGCCGTACTTGGCCCTGCCGGTTACCTTGTCGGCACCGTCTGGTCGAATAGGCCGTGTCCCGACGACTTTGAAGGTTTCATTCGAAAGAACCTGGTTAGGCTCGTAAGTGGTGGTCATATTTCCTCAACGCTCCTTCAGGCCCCGGCGGGGCCTCCTCCGGCTCGGCTGAGCCGAGCCTCTTTTTCTCCGAGCAAATCGCTAAGCGATTTTTCTCTGTCCCCCGGCTATCGCGGGCAAGAAATGCACTTCGCTGGTCTCTCCGACCTCGGCGAGGACCCCAATGGGGCTGACTTCGCCATCTACTGCAACGGTTATGTTTCCCTTCAGGCGAAACCCGTCCATAAGACGGGTTTTCATCCCGGGGAAATCGCCCTCAAGGGCGTTAATTATTTCCCGTACGGTACTGCCGGGCGTGTCAACGGTTTGCTGACCGCCCGTCAAGTCCTGCATAAGTGACGGTATGAAAACCGTAGCCATCTGCTCCGCCTATGCTCGGTCCGATTGGGTCCCGGTCTGGAAGTCTATTAGCTGGTCTTGGCGGCCCAGCTGGCTTCCATAATCGCCACCGAATTGATCGGAAGCGATGTCATGCGCCGACCCGTGGCGTTCTGGATCGCGTTGGCAATAGCTGCCTGCGGCGAAACTATGGGCGCCTCGCCAACGCCGCGCACTCCGTAAGGGTGGCCGGGGTTGGCGACTTCGACGATGACGGTGTCGATCATGGGCAGGTCCAGCGTGGTGGGCATGCGGTAGTCCAGGAAGCTGGCGTTGTCCATTTTGCCGTCCTTGGAGTAGTAGTACTCCTCGTTCAGCGCCCAGCCGATGCCCTGGACGGCGGCGCCCTGCATCTGACCCTCTACGTAGCTGGGGTGGATGGCCTTGCCCGCGTCCTGAACCATGGTGAACCGCAGTACGTCGGTCTTGCCGGTTTCCGGGTCGACTTCTACGTCGACAATTTGGCCTGCAAAAGACGCCCCGGCTCCGGCCGGGTCTACTGCGGCCCGCCCAACTATGGGCTCGCCGGTTGCGTTGATCTGTCCGGCCAGTTCCTTGAACGTCATGTTCAGTTCGGTGTCGGTCTTGGAGCGAATGACGCCCTCGACCATTTCCACCGAGTCGGGGTCTACGCCCCAGATCTTGGCCGCTCGGGCGACTACCTGTCGCTTTACGTCCTGGGCTGCTTCATATGCCGCCCATCCCGTAGCAAAAGTTGTACGGCTGCCGCCCGTGATGGCCGTGTAGCCGATGGAGTCGGTATCGACGACCTGTGGAATAACCTCTTCCGCAGTAATGCCCAGGACCTCCGCGGCGTGCATGGCTATTGAAGCCCTGGAGCCGCCGATGTCGGTAGAGCCCTCGATGAGGTTGATGGTGCCGTCGTTATTGACGGTGATGTTGCAAGAAGATGCGAAGCCGATGTTGAACCAGAACCCGATGGCCACGCCGCGTCCCGTCTTGCCGCCCTTTTTGGCCGGCGTAATGGGTGAAGAGTAATGGTCGTGCGCCTTCATGGCGTCGAGCACCTCTACGCAGCCGATGCGCGGGTGAATGGGTCCGTCCGCACGACGCACGCCCTCTTTGGCGGCGTTCATGAGGCGTAACTCGATGGGATCGATGTTCAGCTTCTGGGCCAGCTCGTCGACTACCTGCTCGGCAGCGAATGCTGCGTTGGGCGCACCGGGGGCCCGGTAAGCAGCGGTCTTGGGCTTGTTGACGACCACGTCGTAGCCGTCGATTACGACGTTGTCTACGTTGTAGGCGGAGAACACGCACATGGCGGCCGCGCCGACTGGGGAGCCGGGGTATGCGCCCGCCTCCAACTGAAGGTTGGCCGATGCGGCGACGATTTTGCCCTCTTTGGTTGCACCCATTTTGATGGTCGTGTGCGAGCCGGAGGTGGGGCCGGTGCCCTCGAATACCTCTGCTCTGGACATGACGATCTTGACGGGTTTGTTGCCGGCCTTCTTGGAGAGCAGTGCGGCTACGGGCTCGCCGTAGACGTTGATTTTGCCGCCGAAACCGCCGCCGATTTCCATTGGCGTCGCCCGGACTTTGGAGACCGGGACCGCCAGCGCCTCAGAAACGGACGCTCGGACGACGAACGAACCCTGGGTGGAGGAGTAGACGTGGATGCGGTCGTCGTCGTTCCACAACGCCGTTACGTTGTGGGGCTCAATGTAGCCCTGGTGCACCGTCTTGGTGTCGAAGGACCGCTCGATGACCACGTCGGCTGCGGCGAACCCCTTGTCGAGGTCGCCCATTTTGTGCTGGAAATGATCGGCGATGTTGGACTTGCGACCGGTGTCTTTGCCGAATTCCTGAGTGGTCAGGTCTTCCAGCAATATGGGCGCATCGTCGGCCATGCCGTCGGGGGCCGTAAAGACGGCGGGCAGAACTTCGTAGTCCACCTCGATAAGACCGATGGCCTCTTCGGCGATGTGGGGGCTAGTCGCGGCGACTGCCGCAATTGCATGGCCCCGGTAGAGGACTTTGTCGCCCGCGAGGAGGTTGCCCCGGAACCGATCCATGGGCTGGCCGCCCAGTCCGAAGTCGGCGGTGTCTTTGGTGGGGGGGAAGTCCTTTGACGTGACGACGGCTTTTACGCCGGCGAGCGCCTCGGCTTTAGATGTGTCTATGGACTTGATGCGCGCGTGGGCGTGCGGACTGCGCAGCGTTTTACCGTGCAGCAACCCGGCGGCCGTGTAGTCGGCACCATACTTGGCGCGGCCCGTGACCTTGTCGGCACCGTCGTGTCGGATGGGCCGGGTGCCGACTACCTTGAAGGTTTCGTTCGAAAGAACCTGGTTGGGCTCGTAGGTGGTTGTCATCGTCTCCCCTGTGGCTCGCTCGGGTGTACTCGCTCGGGCCCCGGTGGGCCCACTTCCGCCTCGACTCTGCCGCCTCGACTGCGTCGACGCTCTTACCTTCGAGCAATTATTTACTTGTTTGGTCTAGTATCTACCAAATCAGGCTGTTGCACCTGCCATGCGGCCAGCGGCGTCGATTACTGCACGCACGATCTTGTCGTAACCGGTGCAGCGACACAGGTTGCCCGCGAGCCACATGCGGATGCGGTCTTCGGACGGGTTGGGCTCTTTTTCCAGCAGCGCCTTGGACGCTACGAGGAACCCTGGTGTGCAGATGCCGCACTGCAAAGCAGCGTGCTCTAGGAACGCCTGCTGGATGGGGTGTAGCCCCTCGGGGGAAGCGATGCCCTCGACTGTGCCGATGCTCGCGCCCTCGGCCTCGACGCCGAGTACCAGGCAGCTATCGACGATGCGCCCGTCCATGTTGACGGTGCATGCGCCGCAGTTGCCGTCGTTGCAGCCCTCTTTCGCTCCGGTGAGCTGGACTACGTCCCTGAGGACTTCGAGCAGGCTCTGGCGTGGCTCGCAGAGGAACTCCACTGCTTCGCCGTTCAACGTTGTTGTTACGTGGACCTTCTTGCCGGACATTTAGTTGGCCTCCCGCGCGCGCTCGATGGCGGTGTGAAACGCCCTGCGGGTGAGAACCTCGCAGAGGTGCTTTCGGTATTCGACTGTGCCGCGCATGTCCGTAATTGGAGTTGCGGCTTCTTTCGCCGCGTTCGCGGCTGCCTGGATGTTCGCGTCCGTCGGCTCTTTACCTGCCAGGGCTGCACCAGCGGCCTCGACGTAAAGGGGTGTGGGCGCGACTGACGAGAGGGCCACGCGGGCCGACTTGATGGTCCCGTTGCTCAGGGTTACCGAGACGCCTGCGCCGACTACGGCGATGTCCATCTCGTTCCTGGGTATGAACCTGATGTACCTCGCGCCGAAACCCTTGGCCGGGGCGGGCACGTTAATGGACACCAGGACTTCGTCGTTGGCCATCTGGGTCCTTCCTGGACCGGTGCAGACCTCTTCGGCCGGGATGACCCGCGTGCCGTTGGGACCAACGACCTTCGCCGTGGCGCTATGGGCGATTAGCGCGGGAATGCTGTCTCCACTGGGAGCGGCGTTGACCAGGTTGCCACCAATAGTGGCGCGACCCTGGATCTGGATGCCCCCGATGAGCGTCGCAGAGTCCATCAACCCCGGGTAGGCGGCAGCAATTTCTTTGTTGCCGTAAAGCTTGTAACAGGGAACGGCTGCTCCCAGCGTTAAGCCGTTGGTCGAGTCATACGAAAGGGCGTTCAACTCGTCAATGTGCTTGGCGTCGATAACGGCGTCTAGTTCGTACCGGCCACCTCGCAACTGGACGAGCAGGTCGGTGCCACCGGCCAATATTCGGGCCTTCCCGTTGTACTTACTCAGTAGTCCTACGGCTTCATCGACAGATGAGGGCCTGTGATAGTCGATCCACTTCAATGGTCCGCCTCCTTGGCGTGGTTCTCACAGATTCAGCGACGAAGTGTCCGCACCGAAACGCCAAGAACCCGGAGCTAGCCGGGAGCGTGTGGATGAGTACCCCTTACCGCCGTGCCGGGCCCTCCTCGGACCCGAAAACCGCGGCCAGTATACCAGACGAGTTAAGGCCGCAACAATGGAGCGTTTACGTGGACGTTTCGGGGGGCAACGGCTGCCCACGCCAACTCGAGCTACGAAGCCCCCCCTGCCGGACAGAGCCATGGCTATGACGTTCGCTGCCGACGAACCGAACCCACCTGTTGGTGGGCGGACTCACAAAGTCCAAACCAATTGCTCCGCTCACCGTCGTAGACTCGTCAGACGGCCCCGATATGGTTTCGCTGGTCGGCCGTAACGAAAAGTTCAAATGACCAACAGATTCGACATTTCGCCCGGTGCGCTCTCGGCCCTCGT
Source organism: Dehalococcoidia bacterium (assembly GCA_963694205.1). GTDB lineage: Bacteria > Chloroflexota > Dehalococcoidia > Lucifugimonadales > UBA2962 > CAUZIR01. The sequence goes on from CAVOCN010000034.1 coordinate 6,970, forward strand.
TGTGGACGACGAACCACGCATTAGGGAGTACCTGCAAGAGGTAATCGAAGAAGAGGGTTGGAAGTGCGTGTCGGTGGGTTCGGGGGATTGGGCGGTGGAGGAGGTCCAGCGTACCCTCTACGACGTCGTCTTCCTGGACCTGGTCATGCCGGGAATAAACGGCCCTGAAGTGCTGATAGGGATCAGGGCCGCCGCCCCATCTACCAAAGTGATTATAGTGACCGGCTACCCGGATTCGGCGCTAATGATGGACGCTCGCAGGTTCCAACCTGATGGGCTGCTCATAAAGCCTTTTGGCCGAGAGGAACTCTGTGCAGTGCTTAAAGGAGTCGCCGATGCCCGTGCCGGTGCCAACTCCAAGGTCAACCACGAGGGTGAGGGGCCTCTCTAGCGGCCAGTTGTACCAGCCCTAGCGGCCAGCGGTAAAGGTCGGCCTGGGCACTTGCTCGCGCCAGTCCAGCCGCGAGTCGGGGTCTGTCGCATAGAGCGGCCGAAGCGTATGCAGCACTTCCTGTGCGGCCCGCCTGCCCGATTCGAGAGCGCCGTGCACGCCGGTGGCGTTGCCGTTGGTCGAAGTGGCTTCCCCTGCCCAAAAAAGCGGCGGAGTGGGCCATGCCAGTTCTTCGCGAAGGGCCTGCCCGCCTAGCTGGGCAACGCTGAGGCTGCCTCCGGCGTAGGGGTCCGCGGTCCAGTCCCATACTTCTAAGCTAACTATTTCGCCTTCGATGTCGACGTCTGGGAACATGTCGGCAAGGTCGCCCAAGAAGGCCGACTTCACCGCGTCTTCATCGCCGCTAAGCTCTGCACCGCGCAGGCCGATCATGGCGCTGAGTACGGGCGGGCCGGGGCGGTCCCAAAACAGGGCTTCCCAGCCGTGGAAGACCGAATCGGCGTTGCGGAACCCGGCTACGTTGCCGAGCGAGTCTTCCCACCAAGGCCGTTTGAACTCGGCGAATGCCTTGATAGTGGGGCCCATTATCAGGCCGTTTACGGCTTCGGCTTTGCCTTCGGGCAGTTCTGGCTGGAAGGAGACGCCGCCAGCCTGCAGTACGCCCACTGGCAGGGTTATTAGCCCCGTGCTTGCAGTGAGATCGCCAGACGGCGTTGTGACTGTCACGCCCAAACCATCGTCGTTCCACTCGACGGCCGTAACGGGTGTTCCCAGGCGCAAGCGACTCTCGAATGGCGCGGCCATGCGACGCCATAGCTCGCTGTAGCCCTCGACTATGGCGAAGTTGGGCAGGCCGGTGCCGTTGAAGCGCAGGGCCTCGGCCGCAGCGCGAGACGAGAGCTGCTCGGGAGGGATGGGGCACAGGACGTTGAATCGCCCGTCGGCCGCAGCGAGCTGGTCGCCCTCCATGCCCGCATCGACAAGGGCCTCGTGGACCGATATGCCGTCGGACTCGGTGTCCCCGAAACGGTGAACCAGGGCGTCCATTAGAAGGCGATAGGCCTCTTTGCGCAGTTTGTCGCCGCCGGTCCACTCGCCACCGGCGAAGACGGCGTCCACGCCCTTGATGCCGGGAAGAAGGTAGTGAGTGGTCAACCCATGCCGGTACAGGTACTCCCAGGTCGCGATGGTGGGGCCGTGTATTTGCTGGGCACCCCTTTCAATGGGCGTGCCGTCTGATAGTGCCCCACTCTGGGCCCTGCCGCCCAAGATGTCCTGGGCTTCCAGTAGCGCGAAGTCAGCGCCTGCATCGGAAAGGGCGACGGCAGCTGCCAGGCCGGCGGGGCCGCCGCCAATAATTACGCAGTCAAGCAATTCGAAAAGCTCCCTTTCGGCGGTCTG
>CAVOCN010000035.1:0-8679 GCA_963694205.1 Dehalococcoidia bacterium
TTCCGACTCCAGTAAGTCGAACCGTAAGGATTCGATCAGGTGAGTAGAAAGACTCACATACACCGGTGGGTCGCAAGACTCACGCTTAAGGTGAAATAAAGGCATTTCCTTCCACTATCCAGTCGTTAAGACCAGAGGCCGGACACACGTCCGGCCTCTTTTTGTGAGAAGACTCTCGTGATCGGGTTACACTAGGGTCCGAACGTGGGGCTGTAGCTCAGTTGGGAGAGCACCTGCTTTGCAAGCAGGGGGTCAAGGGTTCGATTCCCTTCAGCTCCACCACTTCCCTGCCCTATCGCCTATGCTGCGACTCTCGTTTCCTTATGCCAGCCTCCAGGTCACCGTCGGCCTGTTCACTATCTTCGTTGTCGTGCTGGTCGGCCTGGCATGCTCGCAGTCCCCTAAGCACGGCCCTACCCCTCCTTTACCCCTGCCGCCCGATGAACGGGACGCCGGGGTCGTCGCTATCGACGAGTTGCAGAGTTACTGCACCTCACTGACTTCTGGGGACAATCCTTATCTTGGTCCGGCCTTAAGGAATCGGTTGGCGGGGGTATACGAACGCTCGCGGCCGACTGACCCGGCTTTGCTGGCCGAACTAGCGATTCTGCTTTCGACCGAGCAGTTGCAGTCCGGTGACGCAGTTTCTGCTGTCGGCCTGTTAGAAGCGGCCCTGGCGGCCCAGCCAGACCCCGCAGGCCCGGTGGCGACGACGCTGTTGGACGCCCTGTCGCTGGCGTACCTGAAGATGGGCGAGCTATCGAACTGCACCACTGTGGACGGGCGCTATACGTGCATATTGCCGGTTGACGGCGGTACGTCCCACTCAGATCGCCAGGGTTCTGAAGGGGCCATTGCAACGCTGACCCGGCTTCTGGACATCGAGCCCGACAACCTCACGGCCCGCTGGCTCCTCAACGTGGCACACATGACGCTCGGTTCGTACCCCGAGGGAGTGTCGCCCGAGTTCCTAGCCGACCTGAAGCCCGACTCAGGGGCTAGCGGCATAGGCCGGTTCGAGGAAGTCGCACCATCTGCTGGTATCTACGACCTGTCGCTGGCAGGGGGCGCGGTGGTGGACGACTTCGACAACGACGGGCTGTTGGACATTGTCGCGACGTCCTGGCACCCGTGCGTTGGGCTTCAGTTATACCTGAACGGGGGCGACGGCCGGTTTGTGAACGCGACGGGCACTGCCGGGCTAACGGGCCAGTTGGGCGGTCTCAATATTGTGCAGGCCGACTACGACAACGACGGCTGGATCGACCTGCTCGTCTTGCGAGGCGGATGGCTTATCTCTGACGGCGAGATGCGTGTGTCGCTGCTGCGCAACGAACGTGGCGTGTTCAGGGACGTGACGGCCGCCGCAGGACTGGCCAAGCCCGCCATGCCGGGCCAGGTTGGTGCCTGGGCAGACTACGACAACGACGGCGACCTGGACATTTACTTGTGCAACGAGGCAGCCTCTGGCGGTGTTGATGCGGACGGTGAGCCGGTCTGGGGCCCGTCGCCAAGCCAGCTAATGAGGAACCGGGGGAACGGAACGTTCGAAGATGTCGCTGAAACAGCAGGCGTTCTGAACGACCGGTACTGTAAGGGCGCGGCCTGGGGCGACTACGACGGCGACGGACTGGCCGACCTCTACGTCTCCAACTTCGAGCAGCCCAACCGGCTATACAGGGCGCTCGGCGACGGCACGTACGAAGACGTGGCGCAGGAATTGAGCGTTGACGAACCTCACTCCAGCTTCGCGACGTGGTGGTGGGATTATGACAACGACGGCGACCTGGACATTTACGTGGCCGGGTTCGATGACGACGTTCGCAGCTACATATCCGGCCTGTTCGGCTCTGAATTTGGCGCGCTCGAATTGGGGAACGGCTCCGGCGCGGCCGTCGCCCGGCTGTTCCGCAACGATGGCTCCGGCGGCTTCGAGGACGTAACGAGCGAGGTCGGGTTGGACGCCCCCGCGCTGGTCATGGGCGCAGGGTTCGGAGACCTGGACGGGGACGGGTTCCTCGACATTGTCCTGGGCACCGGGTCGGTGGACTTCGACGCCCTCACGCCCAATCTCGCGTATCGGAACCTGGGTGGCCGTCGATTTGTTGATGTAAGTGTTGAGGCGGGGCTGGGTCACCTGGAGAAGGGCCACGGGGTCGCGTTCGGGGACCTGGACAGGGACGGCGACCAGGACATTTTCGTGCAGATCGGCGGGTTCTACCCCGGCGACGCCTTCTCAGACGCTTTGTACCGGAATCCGGGTAACGGCAATGCCTGGGTGAACCTGACGTTGGAGGGCACGCGGTCTGCCCGCTCGGCCATCGGCGCTCGCATCGCTGTGGACATCGCGATGGCAGACGGGTCGGTGCGCACTGTCTACGCGCACGTTGGCACCGGTGGCAGTTTCGGAGGGTCGAGCCTGCAACAGGAGATCGGCCTGGGCGACGCGACGCGTATTGCCCGGTTAACGGTGACCTGGCCGGCCACCGGCACTGTCGAGACTTTCGAAGATGTGCCCATCGGTGCCCACGTACGAATCATCGAAGATGATGCGTATTTCATGGTGTTGGACCGGCCGCCCGTGCCGCTCGGATCACCCTGATCTCCTCGATCACCCTGGTCACCCGGGGGGGGGAATCGCGTCCACTTCCCTGCCTTAATGCGGTAAAATCTGATGCTACTGGGGGCTTAGTTGGGTTAAGCTAGAGAGTAGACACGATTCCCGTTGGCGCAACTGTCGCCCACGCGGTACTAAAAGATGGCACGGGTAGGTTGCAAGACCACTCAAGCCGACAACCCCGACGCCCGAAGTTTCAGCCCAGAATTGGTTTTATTACTGTAGCTATGTCCCTCTCACCTCAGACCCAACTCCGCAACGTGGCCATCATTGCCCACGTCGACCACGGCAAGACCACGCTGGTCGATGCCATGCTCCAGTTCAGCCACGTGCTGGAAGAGAACAGGATCACCGGCGATTTGATTATGGACTCGAACCCGCAGGAGCGGGAGCGGGGCATCACCATTTTGGCCAAGAACACGGCCATCGCCTATGACGGCGTGACGCTGAACATCATCGACACGCCTGGTCATGCCGACTTTTCTGGAGAAGTTGAGCGCGTCGTGAATATGGCCGACGGCTGTTTGCTCGTTGTGGACGCGGTCGAAGGGCCCATGCCGCAGACCCGCTACGTGCTCAAGACGGCGCTGTCCAACGGGCTCAGGCCCGTCTTGGTGGTGAACAAGATTGACCGTCCGTCTGCCCGGTGCGCCGAGGTAGTGAGCGAGGTGCAGGACCTGTTCTTAGAACTGGCCACCGACGCCGACCAGCTGGACTTCCCGATTCTTTACGCCTCGGCTAAGTCCGGGTACTCACTGAATGATCTCGGCGACGAACCGACGGACATGGAGCCGATTTTCCGGGCCATCGTCGACCACATCCCTCCGCCAATGGCCGATCCCGATGGATCTTTGCAGATGCTGGTGACGTCGCTGGACCACGACGACCACCTCGGCCAGATAGCCATTGGCAGAGTTTTCAGGGGAAGCTTCAACCGTGGCATGCCCCTGGCTCTGGTTGGCATGGACGGCCCCAAACTTGGCTTTAAGGCCGAGCACCTGTACAGGTTCCGCAACCTTACGCGTAACGAGGTTGAGAGCGTCGGCGCCGGTGACATCACCGCCGTCGTCGGGCTTGAGGGCGTCGCTATCGGCGACACCATCGCCTCTGCCGACAACCCGGAAGGGCTGGAGCGAATATCCGTCGAGCAGCCGACCGTGCAGATGACGTTCGGCGTGAACACCTCGCCCTTCTCCGGCCAGGACGGCAAGTACGCGACTTCCCGCATGCTATGGGACAGGCTGCAAAAAGAACTTGAGACGAACGTCAGTCTCCGGGTTGAAAAGACCGAACGTGCCGACGAGTTCATCGTCTCGGGCCGGGGTGAGCTTCACCTGTCGGTCCTCATCGAGACGATCCGTCGCGAGGGGCTGGAATTGCAGGTCTCCAAGCCAGAGGCCGTTACCACGGTCATCGACGGTACGCGCCACGAACCCTATGAACTACTGACAATAGACACGTCTGACGAATATATCGGCGTTATAACCGAGGAGATGTCTTCCCGGCTGTCGAAGATGACCGATATGTCCAACCCGGAAACGGGGCGAGTGCGTATGAGGTTTGAACTGCCCACCAGGGGCCTGATCGGCTTCCGCAGCTTTTTCGTCCGCGTCGCCCGCGGCTCGGGGGTAATGAACAGCGAACTGCTGGAACTGCGACCGGTCAAGGGCGTGGTACAGTCCACCCGCGCTGGGTCGCTCGTGGCCTCCCACTCCGGGGTGGCAGTGGCCAACGGCCTGCGCAACGCACAGGGCCGCGGCCGCACGTTCGTTGAGCCAAGCACGCCCGTTTATGAAGGCATGGTGATTGGCCTGGGCACCCGTGTGGACGACATGGACGTCAACATTTGCAAGCAACGTAAGCTGACCAACATGCGCTCTTCCACTTCCGACATTGTCGTTCGGCTTGAGCCACCAATGTTGTTTAGTTTGGAAGAGGCACTGAACTTCATCTCCGACGACGAACTTGTCGAGGTCACGCCCAAGGACGCCCGCATGCGCAAGCGCACGCTCGACAGCGGGGCACGCCAACGCCTGGGCCGCGACGCCAAGGCACCCGTGAGCGCGCGTAGCTAGCGCCTGGCCCCTGCTGGCCCCTGGTTAACCACGGGCCCCGGGGCTCGTAGGAGAAAACATGGCTGCATCTGCACCGCAATTGGCCAGCCTGCTCGATTCGGCAAACGAGCTTGCGAGGCTTGCGGCCGCAAGCTCGGACGAAATCGATCGCGAGCGCAGGCTTGTTCCCGAACTCGCCGCCGACATGGCCAGGGCCGGGCTGTTCCGCGTGCTCGTACCGGCCTCTCTCGGCGGGTCTGAACTGGACTTCCCCGACTATCTAAAGATCGTCGACGTGTTCGCCAGGGCCAACGGCTCGGTCGCCTGGTGCCTGAACCAGAACAACGTCTTCGCCACTAACTCATCTCGTATTCCCGAGCAGACCGCACGGCTTATATGGGATGACCCGCTGGCCGTGGTAACCAACGGCCCGCCCTCGCCCGAGGCTCTGGCGATTCCGGTGGACGGTGGCTACCGGCTCACCGGCCGGTGGAACTTTTCCTCTGGCATTCGGCACGCAAGCTGGGTAGCCGCGCTCGCCCGTGTGGGTAATCCTCAGGCCATCCAGGGCCCAATGGTTGACCCGGACGTGGGTGTGACGCTTGTCATACCAAGAGACGAAGTCGAGATTCTCGACGTCTGGAACGTGACGGGCATGCGGGGCACCGGCAGCTTCAGTTTCCAGGTCAGCGATCTATTTGTTCCAGAGATCCGCTCATACGGGGGCGACGCGCCCGCGAGAGACGACGGGCCGATATACCTGATACCGACGGTGCTGATGTTCGCCGCCGGGTTCGGCACGGTCGCACTGGGCATAGCCCGTAGCGCGCTCGACGAGGCCATAGAACTTACGAAAGCCAAGACGCCGGTCATGACGAAAGCGCTACTGGCCGACCTGTCCACGACCCAGCGCCAGATAGGCCTCGCCGAGGCCCAGTGGGCGGCTGCCAGGGCGCTGCTGAGGGAAGCTGTCGCAGGGTTGTGGGGCGAGGCGCAGGCGAACCGCGAGCTTTCGGTGGACCAGCGCATCCGGCTCCGGCTCGCAGGCACGCACGCCATACGCACGTCGGCCGACGTTGTGGACGTCGCCTATAACCTCGCCGGTGCCACTTCGGTGTTCGCCGACAACCCGATTCAACGCCGGTTCCAGGATGTGCACGTCATTACCCAGCAGGCCCAGGGCCGCATGGTCCACTACGACACGGCGGGCAAGTATTTTCTTGGTCAAGAACCCGAGGGCTTCTTCTAGGGGGCGAGGGGCCGAAGGTTTCTTTTAGACGACCTGACACCGGCCATGTGATAGATTCGCGGCAGGCGATTTTCGCGAGTTAGCCAGTCAACGGTTAGGGGGCTGGGAAATTAAGACCCTGCTCGTATTACTTATCGGCGCAGTTGCGCTCGCCTTAGGGGCGTGTGGCGCTGACGAGCCACTGGCGACGGCGTCCTCCACTGCGACTCCTGATGCGCCTACTTCGGGCTCTACTCAGGATTCTGGCGACGCAAGCGACCCAACTGGCACGCGAGAGGTGGACAGCGCCACGTCTGCCGCCACCGCTGAGGCGCTGCGCAAGAGCATTGCGGGGGACTGCGAGATTGGGCCGGGTGCCGATTGCGAGGGAGCGGACTTCGATGGCGCGGACCTCGACCCCGGTGACGCGGGTTGGCAGAACTTCGACCCCATAGACCTGACCGGCGCGAACCTGCGCAACGCCGACATGAGCGGCGTCAGCATGTTCCAGGGAACGCTTGAGGACGCCGACCTGACGGGTGCGAACCTGCGCGGCGCTCAGCTACGCAGCGCCAGCCTGAAGAACGCCATTTTGCGAGACGCCGACCTGACCGACGCCAACCTGTCGTTCGCCGACGACCGGGGAGCAGACTTCACCGGCGCAATTTTCTGCAACACCATCATGCCAAAAGGCGAAACGAACAACGACGGGTGCTAGTTTTTAAGTCTCTGCTCTGTCTGCTTATCGGTGCACTCGTTATTGCCGCAGTTGCTTGCGGTGGCGACGAACCGCCAGCCGAAGCCCCTGCTGCTACTTCTGAGCCTGGGCCAACGGTCTCTGCTGACGACACTGTGGCGAGCGTGGACAGCGCGATCTCTGCGGCCACGGCGGAGGCGCTGCGCAAGGTTTTCGCAGGCGACTGTAAGGTCGGACCCGGCGCTCAGTGTGAGGGCGCTGACTTCGAGGGTAAGAACCTTGACCCATACGATCCGCCGGGGAACCGGAACTTCGACGGGGTCGACCTGTCTGACGCAAACCTGCGAAACGCCGACATGAGCGATGTCAGCATGTCCTTGGGAATTCTGGATGGCGCGGACCTGACAGACGCGAACTTGACCCTGGCCGACGACCGGGGAGCGGACTTCACCGGCGCCATTTTCTGCAACACGATCATGCCCAAGGGCGAAACAAACAACGACGATTGCTAGCAAGCTAGCTAGCCAGTAAAACTGGCTATTGCCCGGTTCACTTCGGAGGCCGCTTCCATCATGGCCATGTGGCCGACGCCATCGATTCTGTGAACCGCGACGCCGTCGGGCAGGCCGTCTGCATGCGAGGCAGGGATGATGGCGTCATCGGTGCCCCAGATCAGCTGCACCGGTGTTGTAAGCCCGGCCAGACGGTCCCTGAGGGAGACGGCCTGCTTTCCGTCCCCAATCATCCCAGCGGCTACGCTGCGCAGCGCACCGTCGACGCCATCCAGTCGCTTGAACTTGAGTACGTCATCTACTAACTGCCGGGTGACCAGCGAGGGGTCGGCGAATAGCTGCTCAAGAAAAGGCTTTAGCGCACGGCGACGGTCAGATGAGATGAAGCCGTCCACGTAGCCAGTGTTTATCTCAGGGCCCAGTCCGGCGGCAGCGAGCAGCGTGACAGAGCCGCTCAGGTCGGGCCGACTCGCGGCCAGTTCCACCGCCACGGCCCCGCCCAGCGAGTGGCCGACGAGGTGCATGTTCGACAGGCCCAGACCGTCGGCGAACCCGGCCACAGCTGCGGCCAGCGAGGCGAGCGTGCCGTCGCCGACGTCTTTGGACGAGCCGCCGTGTCCCGGCAGGTCTAGGGCGTACACTGCTCGGTCTTGGGAAAGGGCTTCGTGGTTGAAGAGCCAGTTGTTCAGGTCACCCCCGAAGCCGTGGATGAGGACAATGGGCTCGCCGCCCTCTCTGTTTTGGGCCTCGCCTCGTTGCAGGTAACGAATCGGACGCCCGGAGACATCGACGGTCTGGAATGCGGGGCCTTCGTCCTCTTCTTCCTCAGGCACGAACGAGCCCAGGAACGACTCAACGAAGCCGTCGATGGCGTCGTCGGTCACGTCGGGGCCAGCTATTACGGCGAGCAGCCCGGAAACAGGGACGTAGTCGCCTTCTTTAGCAACGTGCCGCCGGACAACGCCAGAAGTTGGAGACTCGGCTGCGCTGGCTATCTTCTCGGTCTCGATCTCGACGATCTCTTCGCCCGCCTCGACCTCGGCGCCCTCGTCAACAAGCCACTTGGTGACCATTCCCTGGGTCATGGTCAGGCCCCACTTGGGCATTGTGAATTTGGTCAGTTCGTCTGTCATGCGCCGTACCCGGCCACTTCGCGCACTGCTGCCTCAATTTTCGCAGCGTCCGGTTTGTACATGTCTTCCAGCACGTCGCTGAATGGGACCGGGGTGTGGGGGGCCGTCACCAGCTTTATAGGCGCTTTGAGATCCCCAAAGGCCTCGGCCGCGATTAACGCAGAGACGTCGGTGGCCACGCTGCACCGGGGGGTGGCCTCGTCGACGACCACTACCCTGCCGGTGTTCTCGACGCTCTCTAAGATCGTCTCTTCGTCCATGGGGGATGTGGTGCGCAGATCGACTACCTCGCACTGTATGCCCTGTGCGACCAGACTCTTGGCAGCCTCTTGGGCGGTGTGCACCATCTGGCCCAGGGCGATTATGGAGACGTCGCCGCCTTCTCGAACCACGTTCGCCTCGCCCAGCGGGATGGCGTACGACTCTTCGGGCACGTCG
>CAVOCN010000036.1:0-8670 GCA_963694205.1 Dehalococcoidia bacterium
CAGCCAGTGGGCACGGCTGATTGCGAAGCGATGAGGCCATCAGCCGAAGAGCCCTAGAGCGAGCCCCGCGAACGGAGAGCATTCTTATGGGACCAAGCTACGAAATATGGCTGAACGGCGAGTACTACCCGCGAGACGAGGCGAAAATCTCCATGCTCGACCGGGGGTACCGCCTGGGCGACGTCGTCTACGACACCCTGCGGACTTTTGACGGGCGGCTCTACCGGCTGGACGAACACCTCGACCGCTTCGCCCGCACGCTCAAGTACGTGCGCATCGACCCCGGCGTGACTATGGACCGACTTGGGCAGTTGATACAGGAAGTCGTCGACCGCAACGAGCCGGTGCGCAGCAAATTCGGGGACGACTACATGATCTCGCCCCACGTAACCCGTGGCCTGGGCAACGCCATCCACGACGGGCTGGTGCCCAACGTATCGATATTTATCGACCCCATTAACTTCGCGGGCTACGCACCTGCTTATTCGGAGGGCGTGCATGGCGTCATCGCTCGCACGCGAGCACCAAGCGCCCTGCAACTCGACCCCAAGGTGAAGCACTTCTCCCGCCTCACCTCCGTCATGGCAGATCTGGAAGCGCGGGATGTTGACGAGGCCGCGCTCGCCATCATGCTCGACATGGACGGCAACGTTACAGAGGGCACCGGGTCCAACTTCATCATCGTCACTGGTGGCGTCATCCGCATGCCCAAAGACACCGCGCTCTTGCAGGGCGTGTCGCGCATGGTCGTCGGCCAATTGGCATCGCAGCTCGGCATACCGGTCGTCGAAGAAGACCTGCAACCTTACGACGTATACACGGCCGACGAGGCCTTCTTTACGTCCACGCCGTTTAGCCTTTTACCCGTCAGTCGGGTGGACAAGCGCGACATCGGCGACGGCGCTATACCCGGCCCCGTGACGTCTCAGTTGCTTGCCGCGTGGTCCGAGCAGGTCGGCCTCGACATCATCGACCAGACCGTCCGCTTAGGCCGTAAGGCCGCCGAGTGGCGAGCGGGCTAACGGCCCGCTAACAGGGGGCCGGTTCAGGGCGGCTGACACCGGGTGGAAAAACCGTTGGCCCCGCCCGATGGAACAAACGCCAGCCCCCGGGCGTCTCTATTTGTGAACGATCACACTAACGGAGGCATACGATGTCCAAGCTCAAATTTCTAATCCCCCTAATCGCAGCCCTGGCCCTTACGGCCGCAGTGGCCTGCACCAGCGCACCGGCATCGCAGCCGGGAGACGACACGACCGCCGTCGTTGACAGCGGCGATTCCGATAAGCAGTCGGGCGACGAACTGGGCACCAAGCGCGTCGAAGCGCCCGTAAACGACGTAGTGCTCAGGGCCACCCGGTCTCTACCCCCGCAGTACAGCCTGCACATAACATCGGGCCTGCCCAACACGTGCAACACCTTCGAGACCGTTGAGGTGTCGCGCAGTGGAGACCAGGTCACAGTGAAGGTCTACAACCAGCAACAAACCGGGCCGGTGGCGTGTGGCGAGCGCTACGGCATCGTCGAGAACGACATCGACCTGGGCTCCGACTTCGAGCCCGGCGTTACTTACGACGTAAGGGTGAACGACTTCCACCGCATCCTCGTCGGCGGAGAAGCGGCATTCTCTGAAGACACTGGCAACGAAGGGCTGGGCATCAACCCCAACCCGGAGCTGGTCCCCGCGCCCATCGAGGCCGTCGTGCTGAACGTCATGGAGTCGTTCCCCGTCCAGTACAGCCTCGAAATTACATACGGGCTAACAAACGGCTGCGCCCAGTTCGACAACGCCACCGTCGTGCAAGAAGGCGACAAGGTCGCGGTCATCGTGCAGAACAAGGTCCCAACTGGCGACGTCATGTGCACCGACGACTACCGCGTCGGCACCGAGGTCGTGACGCTCGGCTCCGACTTCAAGGACGGCGTTAGCTACATCATCCGCATCAACGACCGCATCTTCGTACTCGCCGACTTTGCGCTGACGGAGCGCCAGTCCACCGTTGAGCCAGGCGAAAGCTACGAGAAGGTCCGCGTCGAATCCGGCATAGACGGCGTCAAAGTGCTGACCACCCGGTCCATCCCGCCCCAGTACGTCCTCAGCATCAACGCGATGCTCAGCGGCGGCGGCGCAGAGTTCGACGGCAGCGAACTCATGCGCGAGTCAGGGCCGGACGGCGACATCCTGACGGTCAAGATCTACAACCTCATGCCCGCCCCCAAAGCGGAAATAGAGTGCACAGCGAACATCGTCTATGAGCAGGTGCCGGTGAACATCGGCGAAATTGCCGATGGCGAGCTACTCACCATCCACATAAACGACCAGACTTACACCCTGACGGGCGGCGACTTCGACGCAATGCTGGTGAAGGGCGAGCAGCCCGACGCGGGCGACGTGGACGGAACCAATAGCGGCGAGAGCCAGAGCGGCTCCGACGATGCGATGGACGCACCCGACGACATGGGCTTCGAGGTAGTCGAGGTAGAAGCCGGTATCGAGAAGATCACCGTCTCTGCAACCAAGTCCCTGCCGCCCCAGTACCTGGTGCACATCGTCTCCATCCTCAGCGGCGGCTGCGAGACGGCCGCGCCGGTGTCCATGCGGCGCGAGGGCAACAACGTGACCATAGTGGTGACCAACTGGGCGCCTGCGCCTGACGAACTCGTCGCCTGCACCATGCAGATCGGCTACGAAGAGACAGCCGTCGAGATAGGCGAAGTCGCCATCGGCGAGACGGTCAACATCAAAATCAACTCCACCATCTACACCCTCACCGGGGGCGAGTTCGAACTGAAGTAGTCCCCCGTTGGTCTGGGACCAACCGAAGGGCAAATAAAAAGGGCGGGGCCGTGGCGGCCCCGCCCTTTCCCCACCCGGTGGGCCCGGCTCTGGCACCGGTCCCACAAGGCATCATGGGCTTAACTAATTACTTACTAAACTCACCAGGTCTTCTTCGTGTCCTCGTAAGCCTTGCCAGCGGCCTGTAGCGCCTGCTCCCTCTCGCCCCGTAGCGACTCGGCCATGTCCTGGAACAGGTTTTGGGACATTTGCAGGCTTCTTGTAGAGCCCTGGAACTTGGGCATCACGTACCGGGCGGCCAGTTCGTAGCTGTAGAGCTGCTGCTCACGAGAGCCCGCCTCGGTGGCCAGGAAGATGAACTGTCCGAAGCCGCCGCTCTCCTCGTCCAGCCTGTGGATGGAGTCCTCCAGGTCGTCCGGGGTGCCGATGCACCAGATACCCTCGTCGACCATCTTGTCGATAATCTTGTCCGCAGGGCCGTCCACCGGTGGCGTCCCCACCGTCTTTTCGAAGTACTCGCGCATTAGCAGGCCGGAGTTCTTGCGCGCTATGGCCATGGCCTCTTTCTTGGAGTCGGCCAGGAACACGTGCTGCACCAGGCCCCAGTTCTCTCGCTTAAGCGTATTGCCGTAGTGGGCCGCCGACTCCTGGCCTATGTCCCACAGGTCGGCCAGCGTGTTGTGGTAAAAGCCGCCTGGCGACCGGGCAAAGGTCAGCGACAGCGGTGTGGCCCCGTGCTTCCCGGCAATCTTCATGCCCGTTGGAGACTGGGCTGACGCTACGGCTATCTCGAAATGGGGCTGGGTGTAGGGCCGAAGCTGCAGGTGCGCATCCACCATTTGGAACCAGTCCGTGCGAATCGTCACCGGCTCCTCCTGCGTCAACAGCGTCATGATGGCGTCCAGCGACTCCTCCATACGCGCCCGCACCGTCTGGTGGTCGAGGCCCAGCATGTGTCCATCGGAGTTGAGCGCGCCGGGGCCGACGCCCATGGCAATACGGCCCCTCGTCAGGTGGTCGAGCAGCACCATACGGTTCGCGACTATCAGCGGGTGGTGGTACGGCAGAGGGATGACGCCCGTACCCAGGCGAATACGCTTGGTGCGCTCCGCGGCGGTGGCAATGAACACGTCCGGGGCCGAAATGGTCTCCCAGCCGCAGCTATGGTGTTCGCCTATCCAGGCCGAGTCGAAACCCAGTTTATCGAGCCACTGAAGCAATTCCAGGTCTCGCTCCAGGGCAAGAGTCGGGTTGTCTATGGGTGCGTGAAAAGGGGCCAAAAAGAGACCGAAGCCGAGCCGTGCTGGTAGCGCCATAGGGTCCTCCAAGAGAAAAGCGTGTGAGTCGCCAGAGTTCGGGGAAGCATCGGCCATAGGCCGTGACGACGGCGTGCGCGCAGCCCCCAATCCGTGTGCCCAAACCGTGTGCCCAAACCGTGCCAGCGGCGCTGGGCGGTGAGCGTACGGCGTATTGGCTTGACCACCCGGAACCCCGGTCGCCTCGGTTTAGGGACGAACTCCAGGTGGGACGGCAGCTTCGCTTCAAGAGATAATGCGTCTGCATGACCCATGTTCTCAAGCTGACAGCGCTACTCCTTATGCTATCTGCCGTCGCCTTGATGGCAGCTTGTGGCGGGCAGTCAGTTGGCACCGTCCCCTCTCCAACTCCATTGCACACAGCCGGGCCCACGGCCACACCAACGTCTCTCCTGAGCGACGCCCTCGTTAGCGACGTAGAAAATAGCGACACGATGGACCAGACGCCGATCCTGGACGTCGATGACATTTTCGCTGTCATTGGAGACGACGTGACACTCTCAGTCCAGCAGCTTGCGCCCAGTGCAATCGAAGAATCCGAGACCCTATTCCCCGCCGGTGCGATCGAGGATTGGAGCATCATCGTATTCAAGTCCCCAGGGGCAGGTCCGACAATCACTCTCTCGATCATGAAACTCGCCACCGAACAAGATGCCCGGGCTGTCTTCCGGGCGTCCGCAGAAGGGCTTTCCGGCGAGAGAGTCCGCATTTATCTGCGTCCCGGGCACATCGCCATCGAGCCAAACGCGAGCGGTCTCGGTTCAGCGATCACCTTCGTACTCAGTGACCGTGCGGTCACCTTGACGGCCTCTTTGCCGCCCGACGGCAAGCCCCTTATCGATGTCATGGAGCTTGCGTTATTGGCAAACATCGTAGCGAGGCGCATCGACTTCCAGCTGGCTGCTGAACGTCAGGCTCCGCTAGACGAAGCCATCGGCCGCTGGAACGCATTCGCCTCGAACGACTACATGTTCGAATTCAAGTGGGTTTGCTTCTGTGTTCCGCCGTGGGTCACTCCTGTTTTGCTGACGGTCTCGGATGGTGCGGTCCTTTCGGCGGTCTACGTCGAGAATGGAAACCCGGTCCCAGAAGGAGGGCAGTTGAACGCCTATGAAACCGTCGATGCCCTGTTCGACCGCGTGCAGGACGCAATCGATCGGAAGGTTTTATCCATCGCGGTGGAGTACCACCCGAAGCACGGTTACCCCGTGTCCGGTTACATCGACTACGACATCAGAGATGACGAGGAGCGGGGTTTCGAGGTTTCGAACCTGACCGTCATCGCACCAGGTTCACTTCCCTAAACCGCTTGAGCAAGTATCTCGGCCAACTGGCACTCACGCGGCCCGCCCTAGCGCCGCAGATTTGCTCGCCATCCCTACTGAAGTGCCTCTGTGATGTCCGCGTTCCCAACCAGCACCTTGACCACCCGGAACCCCGGTTGCTAGGGTTTCCCCGCCGGTTGCGTTCCATCGCAACGGCTACTAGGAGGAAACCCATTGGCTAAATCCGCTATTTCGGGCCTGGCGCAGACCGTCACCGGCCCGGTCGACCCCTCTACTCTGGGGCCGACGATGACCCATGAGCACCTGCTCATCGAGTTCTCGACCATGTTCGTCGAGCCCGAGGAGGCTTCCCGCAAGTTCCTTGCCCACCAGAAGCTCTCAATGGAGAACCTCGGGTGGATCCGCTACAACTGGACGTCGAACCTCGACAACCTCTTGCTCATCGACGAAAAGTCGGCCGTTGAAGAGGCCATGCACTACCGGCTGGAGGGCGGCGGCACCATAGTCGATGTCACCACGCTTGGTATTGGTCGCGACCCCCTCGCGCTCGCCCGCATATCGCGAGCCACCGACCTGAACGTCGTCATGGGCGCGGGCTGGTACATCGATAAGGTCCACCCCGACGATATGGACTCGCGCACCGAGACCGAGCTGGCCGACCAGATGATTAAGGAGCTGACCGAAGGCGTCGGCGACACCGGCGTTAAAGCTGGCATCATCGGCGAGATAGGCTGCTCGTTCCCCCTCACCGACAACGAGCGCAAGGTGCTGCGCGCCGCCGCCGTGGCCCAGCGCGAGACCGGCGCACCGGTGCTAATACATCCAGGTCGCGACCCGTCGGCACCTCGTGAAATCCTCGACATATTGGCTGAAGCTGGCGCGAACATTGAACGGGTCGTCATGGGGCATCTCGATCGAACTATTTACGACGACGACCAGACGTTAGAGCTTGCCAAGTCCGGCTGCTATATGGAGTACGACCTGTTCGGCTCCGAGTCGTCGCACTACCCCCTGCCCGGCTCCTACATGCCCAACGACGTCCAACGAATGGACAAGCTCCAGTTGCTGGTAGAAAACGGCTTCGGCAAAAAGGCGCTGGTAGCCCAGGACATCTGCACCAAGCACAGGCTGGTGAAGTACGGCGGCCACGGCTACCACCACATCCTGCAAAACATCGTCCCCCGCATGAAGCAGAGCGGCTTCTCGGTAGAAGAAGTCGGGGACATAATCACCAACAACCCGGCGTCCATACTTACTTTCGAGTAGGTCGCCAACCAACAACACGAAACTACAGAACTGTAGAGGAGACATCTTTTGGGCAAAATTGACGACCGAATAGCGCAGCTGGGCATCACCCTGCCCGACGCCCAGTCCCCCGTAGCTAACTATGTGCCCAGCGTACGTACCGGCAACCTGATCTACCTTTCCGGGCTCGGTCCAGCTAAGGCTGCCGACGGCACGCGCCCCATCGGCAAGCTGGGCCAGGACCTCGACACCCAGCAGGGCTACGATGCAGCCAGGCTGGTGGGCATCAACATGCTCGCCCGCATCCGCCAGGCCGTCGACGGCGACTTCGACCGGGTAAAGCAAGTGGTCAAGCTGCTCAGCATGGTCAACTCGACCGGCGACTTCACCGAGCACCCCAAAGTAGCCAACGGCTGCTCGGACCTGCTCGTCGAGGTATTCGGCGACGTCGGCCGCCACGCCCGCTCCGCCGTGGGCATGGCCAACCTGCCCGGCAACATCCCCGTCGAAATCGAAGTAATAATCGAGGTAACGGACTAGCTCTCCGCGAGCCCGGCTCGCTCTAGGGCTCTTCGGCTGATGGCCTCATCGGTTTGGCAATTTAGAAATGACTAAACAACTCCGTATTGGGCTTATCGGCTGCGGGCTACAGGGCGTCGATGTCCTGTGCCCGCCGTTGGCCAGTGACGCCAGCGTCGAACTGGCGGCCTGCGCCGACGTGGACGAGGTACGCGCGAAAGAAACGGCCGAGCGCTTCGGCTTCGCCCGCCCGTACCTCGACTACGACGACATGCTGGCTACCGAAGACCTCGACGCCGTCGTCGTTGCCCTGCCCCACGCCGCGCTCAAGACAGCCGTTATCGATGCGTTGGACGCCGGTGCAGCGGTGTTCGTAGAAAAGCCCGCTGGCCTCAACCAGGCCGAGGCAGAAGAGATAATCGCCGCCGAGCACCTCACCGGTCGCCGCGTCACCGTCGGCTACTGCGAGCGCTACGCCGAGGGCCGCGTCATCATGAAGCGGCTCATCTCAGCCGGGGCCATAGGTCGCATTCAGACAGTGAGTGCATCAAAAGGCTCATGGCCACTGGAAGGCTGGCGAGCAGACCCCGACGCGGGCGGCGGGCCGCTCCAGTGGGTGGGCTCCCACCTTACTGACCAGATCCTGTGGATGACCGACGCCCAGCCCGTGCGCGTCTACGGCGAAATGAACCGCGCCGTCGAGACCGGCGTGGACGACGCCACCGCCTTCACGCTCCGGCTCAGTGGGGACATATTAGCCAGCGTCGTGTGCTCCCAAAGGGTTGGCGCGGTAGACGTAATAGAGGTCGCCGGAGACGCGGGCCGCATTCGGGCCGAGTGGGAGTGGAACTCCCACCAAGTGCCCAGGGACATCGTCACCATATTCAGCGAGGTAGACGCCGCCTACTCCCACCCCACCACCATCGAGCCGGGCAAACCCAGCCCCCTCGCCATGTACGAGCGCGAGCTTGCGGCCTGGGTCGCCAGCGTTAAAGACGACACCGACCCCCCCGTAACCATGCACGACGCATCTCGCGTGCTGTCCGTCCTGGACGCCGCCGTCGAGTCCGCTCGCACCGGCCTACCCGTAGAGATCAGCTAAAAAAGGGGGCGTAATGGCCTACCAACCCTTCAGCGACGAGCGTCTGCTGGCACCGCCGGTTAAGCGGGCCGCCTACTCCGACCGCATGGCCCTGCTCATGGCCGAAATGTCGTTGCTGGCCTACACAAGCTTCGAAAGCCCCGAACCAGAGCCCACCGACGACGACCCTGGCAGCGATGAAATAGCCACGCTGGCCGCGCTACTGGACCGGGGCGGCTTCACCCTCGTGGCCACCTACGATTCGGCGCCTGAGAGTGACGGCACCGACACCCAGGCATTCCTCGCCAAAAGCGGCCTGAATTCGACGGCCAGGGGCACCGAAAAAATAGCCGTGCTGGCGTTCCGGGGCACCGAAGGCAAACTGGCCGACATAAAGTCCGACGCCAACATGCTGCCAAACAAGAT
>CAVOCN010000037.1:0-8659 GCA_963694205.1 Dehalococcoidia bacterium
AGTGAATCGCACCGGGGAAACAGGACTTCCTCTACCCAGGCGCGGTCAAGATCGGACGTTAAGGTCAGGTTTTTTATAGTTGCCATAGCTGCATTCGAGTGTACATCCCCCTGTCCCGTTATGGTGTCGGCCGCGACCCCTCACACGCCCCTTGCCGTGTCACTCGGGCGTCACTCGGAGGAAGCCGACCGGGCGTCCCACCGTGCTACAATTTAGGCTGCGTGTCACCCCGATGCGCAGCGTGGTTGGCCGCGTTCTTGGGGCTGTAGCTCATCTGGGAGAGCGCGGCGTTCGCAATGCCGAGGTAGGGGGTTCGAGTCCCCCCAGCTCCACTCCAAACTCACTGGCTAGTAGCGACCCTATTTGACTCGTCTCCTAGCATGAGCCTGTGCCCGGCCTGTCTGATTTTCAAATTAAAACTCGCTATTCCCACATCAAAGCTCACTGGTAATTGAACCTCTCAGTTTCCGACATTAAAGCGGCGGTCACCGGTGCCAATGCGCCGCGTTTCGCGTTCCTGGGCTGGGTAACGGGGGGCCACGCGGTGGTCCATTGGTACGCGGCGCTACTCGCCTTCGCCGTGCCCCTGATCGAAGAAGAATTCAACCTGTCTTCATTTCAAGTGGCTGCAATCTTCACAGTCCAGATGGGCGTATCCGGCGGCCTGTTCTTATTCTCCGGCTACATCGCCGACACCTTCCGCAAGCGGGAACGTCTGATCCTCATCTCCACCATCCTCGTCCTCGGTGTGGGGTACCTAGTCCTCGGTGCCATTGAGACATACGGGGCTGTCCTGATAGCGGCCGCGCTGGTGGGCGTGGCGATCGCGTTGTGGCACCCGTCTGCCATGGGTTCGCTGTCTCTGAAATTCCCGGACAGGCGGGGAATGGCGCTGTCTGTGCACGGCGTGGGAGCCAGTATTGGCGACTCTCTCGGTCCGTTAATCGTCGGCGTTATCGTCCTGGGAGTCGGTTGGCGACTCGTCTTCCAGCTCCATCTCATACCGGCTATCGCGTTCGCGGTCATTCTGTGGAAGGGCCTGGGCAGAATGAACTCTGCGACGCCCCAGTCTGTCGAGAGCACCAAATTGTCCTTCAGGGCCTACATGGAGGGCGTTCAGTCGATCTTCAACAACGCCCAGGCCGTAGCCGTTCTCTCCTCGACCGCACTGGCGAACATGGCCAGGATGGCGGTCCTCGCCTTCATCGGGGTCTACTTCCATGACACCCTAGGCTTCTCTACCGCCAAGCTGGGGCTGTACCTTGCCCTCCTGTACTTACTCGGAATCGTCTCCCAGCCGATCATGGGTCTCATCTCCGACCGCATTGGCCGCAAAGCAGTACTGGTACCAAGTTTCGCCATGATGGCCGCGTTCTACCTTGCCATCCCCTACTCCGGCGACGGCATCTTGCTGGCGTTGGTGATCACCGGCCTCGGTGCGTTCTTCTATGCCATCTTGAACATCACCCAGACGGCCATCATGGACGTGGCCGACGATAGCGTGCAGGCCTCCACCATGGGTGCCATGGGCTTCACAAGCCTGCCTTTCCTGCTCGGTTCACCGTTCCTGGCCGGGTACCTTGTCGACCGGTTCTCCATAGAGGCCGTCTTCATCTACGCCGCCATCGCCGGCGGGCTGGCCACAATAGTGATGTTGCCGGTCAAGTTTCGGTCCGTGCGCCCAGTCCGTCCTAATCCCGAATAGCCGGGGATACAACACTGGCGACTCGCCGGAATAGAACCCTGGGGTTTGCCGATAGTTCCAGCTGGCTCGTGGCGTTGCAACTAACTGGCGGACTGCGAACGAGATCGTAAACCTGGGGGTAAATCCGACGGATTCAAACTGGCCAGACACGCAGCTTTAGCCGTCTCTTGACAGGCGCAGGGGCATTGTGCTAAAACGGCGGCACTCTGCATAGACGGCCGTACTCGGGGGTTGTCTAGAGTGGTTCACACGCAGCAGGGCATCTGGTCGCTTAGGCGGTCGCGGTGACGTCCTAGAGCGGTTCCCGGGGTCTAACGGAGGGATTTGATGAGACGAGCGCTATTAGCGCCTCTTGCGATCGCGGCACTTTTCGGGATCGTTGCGGTCGGCTGCTCCAGCGACCCGGAGGTCGAAACGGTAGTTGAGACCGTAGATGTCGTCGAAGAAGAGGTATTGCCCGAGGAGACGGTCGAGGACATCCTCATCGCCACGCCGACCACACCCCCGGCGGGTGAATCCAAGTTCGGAGGGACGCTGCGAACAGTTTCCCAGGCTTCTGTAGCCAGCTTGGACTCGGTATGGACCGAAGCATACGTGACCATCGCGGTCGCCTCTCACATCTTCGAGACTCCGCTCGGGTGGAACTCCAAGATTGAGGAGCAGCCCAGAATGGCGGAAAGCTGGGAGCTCAGCTCCGACAAGCTGACCTACACATTCCACCTCAGGGATGGTTTGAAGTTCCACGACGGCACCGCCGTCGAAGCTGGCGACATGGTGGCCTCCATCAATCGTTGGTTGGGCGGCATTTCGGCTCAGGCCGGTCTGCTCAGGGAGTTCATCAACGAGGCTAACCCTCTGACGGTGGTCGATGCCGACACCTTCGCCGTCAACTTGGACGAGCCTTATGGACTGGTGACGACGGCCTTCTCCAAGGCCTGGAGCACACCGGTCATTCTCCCCCAGGAAATCTCCGGAGCCAGGGCCTCCTTTGAGACCTACGAAACCACCGAACTGATCGGCTCCGGCGCCTACAAGTTCGTTGAGTGGCGCCAGGGTGACCGCATCGTCCTAGAGAAGTTCGAAGACTATGTACCCGCTGACGGCGCTCCCGACCTTTACGTCGGTGGCACGGTGGGTTACGTCGACAGCATCATCTGGCTGGAAGTCCCCGACGAAGAGACCAAGATCGCCGGACTTGAGACCGGTGAGTGGGACGTGGTTGACGGAGCCGGTTTCGACTTCTTCAAGCGCCTGCAGGAAAACCCAGACATCATCGTCCCGGTTTACAAGCCTGGTCACCGCTCCTTCTACGGCATGATCCCCTCGCATCCGCCGTTCGACAACCTCAAGGCGCGCCAGGCGGCCCTGTTCGCCACGGACGTCGAAGAGGTTATGTTCGCGCTCGGAGACGATGAGCTCTGGGACCTGTGTCCGGCCATCTACTACTGCGGCACACCTCTGGAGACAGATGCGGGCGCAGATGAGTGGTACGCACAGCACGACACGGCCAAGGCAGAAGCACTTCTGGCCGAGTCCCCTTACGACGGTGAGACTTGGGTTCTGCTGAACCCCACGGACTACGCCACCATCACACCGGTCGGCATCGTGGTTAAACAGCAGCTTGAGGACATCGGCTTCAACGTCGACATGCCCGCCTACGACTGGGCGACGGTAGTGACCCACTTGGGCGCTCCCGACACCTTTGGCGCATGGACGAGTTGGGGCGCACACTGGTGCTGTGGAGACCCCGTCTCCGACTCCACCGGAGCCGGTACTCAGCAGTTCTGGCCGAAAATCCCCTACGTCTCCGATCTGAGGCTCGACTGGGCTCAGGAGACCGACCCGGTTGCTAAGGCCGCAATTCTGGATGAGTTCCAGATAGCGCTCTACGAGAACGTGTACTGGGTATACCTCGGACAGTTCTTCACGATCTTCCCGCACACCGCGGACTACAAGGGCTTCGAGGTGAAGGCAATGCCCTTCTACTCGAACGCCTGGTTGGATCGATAGTCTCCGAGTCGAAAACAAGGGTAATCGCCCAAGCATGACCTAGAAAAAAGGCCCGCCTCCCTTAGCTTGGGAGGCGGGCCTTTTTTGTACACGGAGGAACCTCCCAGGAATGTACGTCGACCGTCGCCGCGCAATTGCAGCACAGACCATCGCAGTGATCGCACTTGCGGCGTTCGCAGTCGGAGCGCTGTCCTGCGGAGGTGCGGCAGCGACAGACTCGGTGCCCGAAAGCCCATCAGCAAGTGACCCGGCCGCAGGGCCTACGCCCGAGCCCACGCTGGGAGCCGTGAAGGCAGACATATCCGGGGTAACAACCGACATTACCGATGCCCAGTTCAACGGCGACGGCACCTTTACCGTTGGCGAGTGCCTCCTCGGCCCCGACTCGGCCTGCCCCGGTGCGGACCTTCGAAACCTGCGGTTTCGGGAGGGCGGCCAGCAGTGGAAGCAGTTCGAGGGCGTGGAGTTCCCGGGTATCGACCTGTCAGGTGCCGACCTCTCAGGCTCCGATCTGCACGAGGCAGACCTGGAGGGCGCGAACCTGTCAGGGGCGAACCTGACCGGGGTCGGGCTCACTTCAGCCATCCTAAAAGACGTGGACCTTACCAACGCCAACCTGACAGACGCCAATCTGACCTGGGCCTCTATCAGAGGAGCCAAGCTCGACGGTGCAATCTTCTGCCGCACCGTCATGCCCGACAGTGATCAGAACAATCAGGACTGCGAATAGCCTCTTCGAAAACTGCTGTTCCCCAGTCTTAAGGAGAAACCCCGGTGAAAAGACTCCATACCAAACGAGTTAACTTGAGCCTCGCGCTGGTCGTCCTGGTTGCCGTCTTAGCGGCGATGGCACTGGCCGCTTGCTCGAGCGACGCCGCGTCCTCCCCTGAGCCAGCGGACGAAACCGAAACCGTCGCCGCTCAGCCCACCGCCATGACCGAGGCCACCGAGGTCACCGACGCGCGAAAGGCCGAAGACGAGGCCGAGTCCGCCACCGAAAAGGCCACGGCCGAGGCGGTGCGCAAGTCCGGGACTGGCACATGCGAAATCGGGCCCGGCGCCAACTGCGAAGGGGCCGACCTGAGCGGGGCCGACCTGAAGCCCGGCTCCGAGGGCTGGAAGCAGTTCGGCGGTGCCGACTTCACCGAGGCCAACCTGAAGAACGCCGACCTCTCCGGTGCCGACATCAGCGAAGGCATCTTCGAAGACGCTGACCTATCGGGGACGAACTTCACGGGCGCACGGCTACACTCCGCCACTCTCAAAGGCGCGAATATTGAGGGTGCCAACTTCACAGACGCCAACCTCACCTTCGCCAGCCTGCGCAATACCACAGGCACTCCCATCTACTGCAACACCATCATGTCCAACGGAGACACCAACAACGACGACTGCTAGCGGGGCAAACCCCTGTGGTTGAAGAGGTGCCGAAACCGCACCGCGACCGTGGCCGAGCAAGCTCGATTCCGATGCGTAACCAGCGCTCTGGCGCCTGGCGAGCGCGCATCGACAGAGGAGACATATGAAAGTCAACATGTTCCACCTGATGCCGCACCGGGAACTTCCCGATGACTTCGAAGAGAAGTATCACTCAGTGTGGATCGACCCACCGTGGTCAGAGCTAGCCGACCCGGTGCGGGTGGGCCAGTACTACAACTGGACGCTCGACGAGCTAGAGTACGCAGCCGAAATGGGCTTCGACGGCGTGTGTGTGAACGAACACCACCAGAACGCCTACGGCTTCATGCCCTCCCCCAACATCATGGCTTCGACACTCGCGCGAAACACCAAGGACGCGGCCATCGTCGTAATGGGCGCCACCCTGCCCGCCGCCAACCCTCCTCAACGAATCGCAGAAGAGTACGCCATGATCGACGTCATCTCCGGCGGACGCCTCGTAGCGGGAATGCCGCTGGGTAGCTCGCCGGACATCAACTACGCCTACGGCATCCCTCCCATCGAGCAGCGTGAGCGATATCGCGAGGCTCACGACCTCATCAAGCAGGCCTGGGAACGAGACGACGTCTTCGCCTTCAACGGCAAGTACACCCAGCTTCGCTACGTCAACACCTGGCCCAAGCCGATCCAGAAAAACCCGCCCATCTGGGTACCCGGCACCGGCAGCAGATCAACCGTCGACTTCGTAGCCAAGCACGGCTACTGCTACTGCTTCCTCAGCTACTTCGGGAACAAGACGGCCAAAAAGAACGTCGACAAATACTGGGAAAGGCTCGACGAACTGGGAGAAGATCTGAACCCCTACAGGCTCGGTTTCCTCCAGCTAGTCGTCGTCGGAGAGACCGACGCTAAAGCCGAAGAGGACTACTTCAAGCACATCAAGTACTTCTACGACAAGTGTCTCCACATCGACCCTAACTTCTTCCTCGCACCTGGCCACGTCGACCACTCCAGCCTCGTCGGGGCCACGCGGGCCGGGGGCTACGGTGCGGGCATGTTCGACGACCGCTCAAACTGGAAATTCAAAGACTACGTCGACAACCAGTTCGTCATCGGCGGCAGCCCGGACTCGGTCGCCCAGCAGCTAGAAGAGGC
This sequence comes from Dehalococcoidia bacterium, assembly GCA_963694205.1. GTDB lineage: Bacteria > Chloroflexota > Dehalococcoidia > Lucifugimonadales > UBA2962 > CAUZIR01. The sequence goes on from CAVOCN010000037.1 coordinate 6,269, forward strand.
CGTGCGAACACTGCGCGTCGGCAACCTCATGGTGCTGCTGCAAATCGGTTCTATGCCGCACGAACTGACCAAAAAGAACATAGCCCTGTTCGCCGAAGAGGTCCTACCAAAGGTCCGGCCCATCTGGGACGCCGAAGGGTGGGAAAACAAATGGTGGCCATCGGGTGCCCGGCAGGCGGCCCCTGCGGCGGTGTCGAACCGATGACGACCACATCTCAGACCAAAAAGACCCTGACGACGATGAACGGGCGTGTAAGCTCACACGTCACCATCCAGGGAAGCGGACCGCCCGTAGTCTTCCTGCACGGCGCCGGTGGGCCCCAATGGGACCCGTTCCTCGACGACCTGTCCGAGCGCTTCACCGTCTACGCACCGTCACTGCCTGGCACGGAGGGCGACCCGGACGCCGTGCGAGAAATACGCGGCCTGTGGGAGCTAGCGCTTCACTACTACGAGGTGTTCGACCAGCTTGGCCTGTCATCCCCGGCGGTCATCGGCCACTCGTTCGGGGGCATGCTCGCCGCCGAAATCGCCGCCACCAACCCCGAGCGCGTGAGCAAACTGGTGCTCATCGCAGCAATCGGCCTGTGGCGAGACGAGCAGCAGGTGCAGGACTGGATGGGCCTCGGCCCGGACGACCTCATGCCCCTGGTGTTCCACGAGCCCGAAGGCGAACTGGCAAAACAGATGATGGCCCTGCCGGAGGAAGAGATCGCGAAACAGGACGAAACCATCAGGCGCAGCTGGGCGCTCGCCTGCTCGGGTGCATTCATCTGGCCAATCCCGGAAAAGGGACTGACACGGCGCATCCACCGTGTCACCGCCGATACGCTGATCGTGTGGGGCAAAAATGACGGTCTCGTGCCCCCTGTCTACGCAGGCGACTTCGCCGAGTTGATACCCGGCTCCGAGGTCCTCATGCTCGACCGCGCGGCTCACGTGCCCCAGTTGGAGCGCAGAGACGCCGTCACACCGGCCGTCATCGACTTCCTGTCCGGCTGACCGATTCGGCCGGGACCCAGGGCGCGGTCGATTGAACTTGACCGCGCCTTGGTCGCTGACGCAAGCTAACGCCGATGGCTGAGCTTCTACAGGCCGCAGGGCTGAGCAAACACTACGGCTCGACGGTCGCTCTCGACTCCGTAGACTTCACCGTGCCCTCCGGCATCACCGGTCTGCTCGGACCCAACGGGGCGGGTAAAAGCACGGCCATAAAGCTGTTCCTCGGTCTGCTTGAACCCACGGCCGGGCATGCCCTGGTAATGGGCGAAGAACCCTACTCCCTGCCAGCGGCCCGCAGTCGCCTGGGCTACATGCCCGAGCACGACTGCCTGCCATCGGCCATTACGGCATCCGAATTCCTCACCCATATGGCGCGTGTGAGCGGCCTGCCCGCCGCCGACGCCCGCACTCGCGCCTCCGACACGCTACGCCACGTAGGCCTCGACGAAGAGCGTTACCGGTCCATTGGCGAGTACTCCACAGGCATGAAGCAGCGGGTCAAACTGGCCCAGGCCATCGTGCACGACCCGGTCATGATCTTCCTCGACGAGCCCACCGCCGGACTCGACCCAATGGGCCGAGAAGAAATGCTCGACCTCATCAGCCGCATCGGCTCCGACTTCGGCATCAGCGCGCTCGTATCGACGCACCTCATGGGCGACGTAGAGCGCACCTGCGACGAGATTCTCGTCATCGACGCGGGCCGGGTGACCCACCAGGGGTCGGTCAAGAGTTTCACCCAGGAAACCTCGACAATCTTCATAGAGGTCGATGATCGGCGAGACGAACTCGTCGCCGCGCTGATCGAGCGTGGCATAGCGACCACCGGGGACGATCACGGCCCCGTCGTCGTCGAACAGACCGACGACGACGGGTTCGACGCCATTCGAGACGCCCTGGTGGCGTCTGGAGCACCCCTGCGGCGTCTAGCACACGGACGAGGCGAACTCTCCGACATCTTCCGTCCGGCGGGCTCGGGTGCAGGGGCAGAGCGATGAACCAACCGCAAGGCGAAGTCTTTGACATCGGCTACCAGCCCTACGAAGGGGTGCGGGAGGGCCGCAACGACGCTCGCAAGGCGGTCATGATCGACGGCATGCGCACCTCTCTTGGCATCGGCCGTTCGCTTGTTACGAAGGCCATTCCGGGCATCCTCTTCTTGACGCTGTTCATCGCCGCCCTGGTTTTCATCATCATCAACCAGGTCACAGCCAACACTGACAGCTTTGCTGGACCCCGCGTTGCCGACTTTTTCATTTGGACCACCATCCCGCTGCTAATCTTCTCGGCCATCGTCGCACCGGAGCTACTTACGGCCGACCAGCGCAGCGGGGTGATCAATCTCTACCTGGTAAGGCCGATTACCTCTCTGGACTACGTCCTGGGCAG